>JABINZ010000051.1 GCA_018698135.1 Bacteroidota bacterium | reverse complement strand
GTAAGAGTAGAAATAATACTTTTTTACAGTCATGAAGAAGAATCATAAGTTTCTATATACATATATGAATAAGTCGAGAAGAGGATGTTTTATTCCTCTTTTATTTTGTTTATTGAATTATGTAAAATACAGTTAATTAGTAGTTTGCAATGATATTTGTCAACTAGTTGTTAATTGGATAACAAACAAAAAATTGCTTTATAACAATTTATTATTAGGTGTTATCAACTTAAACAAATATATAATTGTATTGATATTTATCACTGAAAAATTGTAACTAATTAAATTTAATCACATGAAAAAAATTAAAAACGTTCTAGCTATTGCATTAGTCGCATTAGTACTTCCTGCACTTTTCTTCTCTAGTTGTAAGACAGAAGATGATAATGTAGCATTTGAAACACTTCAAACTTATCTAACTACAAACAGCTTCGATTTAGATGATATGTTAGCTAGTTGGATTCAAACAAATTTTGAATTAGTTGATAGTGTTCAAAATGATGCAGATGCAACTAATGATTTTTACATTCTTGATATTAGATCAGCAACGGATTTTGCAGCAGGTCATATTAAAGGTGCTGTAAACACAACGCTAGCTGGTGTAGTTGCTGAAGCAACCAATGCAGGTACATTACCTATTTTGATTGTATGCTATACAGGACAAACAGCTTCTCATGCATGTATTGCTTTACGATTAAGCGGTTATCCAACAGCACAAACTTTAATATGGGGAATGAGTGGTTGGAATGTTGACTTTGACAGTTGGACAGCAAGTACTGGTAGCATTGGAGTTGGTAATGCTAATTGGGAAGCAGCACCAGGTGCAATTGCAACCAATATGGAATTTGACCTTCCTGTTATCGAAACAGAAGAAACTGAAGGTGCAGCAATTCTTGCAGAAAGAGTAACCGCTATGTTAGCTGGTGGATTCATTGGTGTAACAGGTGCAGATGTTTTAGCAGCTCCTGCTGATTATTTCATCAATAACTATTGGACAGTTGAAGACGTTGAGCATTATGGAAACATTAAAGGTGCTTATAGAATTCTTCCTTTAACAGTTGCCGGTGGCGAAATTAAAAACCTTGATCCTTCTAAGAAAGTCGTTACTTATTGCTGGACAGGCCAAACTTCATCTATGGTTACTGCTTATTTGAACATCTTAGGCTATGATGCATATAGCTTAAAATTTGGTGCTAACAGTATGATTTATTCAGAGTTAACATCTCACAAATGGGGAGCCTCAAAAGCTTTCTCTTACGAGCAATAATAAATGAATTATAATATAAAAATGGACAACTACTCAATCGGTGGTTGTCCATTTTTTTTTAAACTATTGTTTTTTAACAACAGAAATGCTGTTAGCCATCATATTAAATTAATTGTCATGAAAAAAGTATTATTCGCAATACTATTATCTTTTGCATTCATGCCTTCATTTCTATTTGCACAAGGTTGCATGGATGATGGAGGCTCATCGGACGGTGTAAGTGTAAAAGGCTATATCCAACCCGAA
The DNA here is from genome assembly GCA_018698135.1 of Bacteroidota bacterium. NCBI lineage: Bacteria > Pseudomonadati > Bacteroidota > Bacteroidota bacterium. The sequence goes on along the minus strand of JABINZ010000051.1, from coordinate 16,573 downwards.
CTGAACACCGAATTTACAGGTAGCGGTGTTGAAAACACATTTCAATTTAACAGAGCAAGAATCGGCTTCGTAGGTAATATCCCTTACGATGTAAGCTATTATGTATTTGCCGAACTCAGTCCGTTTAAAACGGGCTATCCTTATTTGCTGGATGCTTTTGTTACCTACTCAAGACTACCCTTTGCAAAAATTTCAATTGGCCAGTTTAAATCACCAATGAGTTTAGAGCAAAATACATCTTGCCATTCTCTTTACACCATTAATCGTTCTGAAGTAGTCGAAGAATTGGCAGGACCTCAACGCGATTTAGGATTAATGATTCTTGGAGGTGCCGATACCTTTTTTATGAACTATTATATAGGAATTATGAATGGAACAGGTATTTTAACCGGATTAGATACTGATGGTAATATTGTTAAACCTTATGATAACAATGCAGGTAAAGATATTGTTGGAAGAGTTGTTTTTCATCCTTTCAGTTTCTTGAATATTGGTGGTAGTTTCAGATACGGAACTACACCTTCAGCAACTGGTGGATCAGATCCTGATAAAACAATCCGTTATGGTGGTGAACTTGAACTCGAATTAGGTCAACTAATTGTACAAGGTGAATACATTTATGGCGAAAATATTGGTTCATTTTCAACAGGTGGAGGATGTGGTGATCCTTTGATTTGGGAAGTTGGTAATAGAAAGCGGTCAGGTTATTTTGCCCAGGTAATTTATAAAACTCCTTGGAATATTTGGCCGGTTTATAAGTTCGAAAACTACAACAATGATTTAGATGTAGACTTAACCAGCATTAATATCCAAACTTTTGGTATTAGCTATTTCTTAAATGATTGGTCACGTATTCAAGTGAACTATAGATATCGTATGGAAGAAGCTCGTGAAGTGGCCAACGATCAAATTTTAATTCAATTCCAGGCTAAGTTTTAGAAATGGTTAACATTTTGTATTATTACTATTAACCAATTAAATCGACAAAAATGAAAAAGTTATTATTCGTATGCTTTATATTATCCCTTTTATTTAGCCCGAAATTAAAAGCACAGCAGTTGATTAATGCATCAGATTTAGCTAAAGTTTATAAGAATGCGGAGGTTTTGGTTGTTGATGTTCGCAAAGCAAAAGATTATGCAACATTGCATATTACTAAATCGGTCAATTTAGATCATAAATCTTTTTACCAGGATGGTGCAATTAGTGGTTTATTAAAGGATGCATCAGCCTTATATGCAATGCTTGGATCACATGGGCTCACTCCTGATAAAACTATTATTTTATACGATGCCAAGAGTGGAAAATATTCCAGTCGTGTTTTTTGGATTTTAGATTATTTGGGTTACTCAAATATCAAAATTTTAGATGGCCAACTCGAAGCATGGAAGGCGAACAGGGGTGCAGTTACCTCAGCTCCAACTAAAGGTAAGAAGGGAACTGTTTCTTTATCTCCAGATGCTTCAAAAGGTGTAAATATGGCCTATGTGAAATCAGGCTTAAATGACCCTACTAAAGTGCTAGTAGATGCAAGACCTGCTGTTCAGTTCAGCGGTGCTGAAGGTACATACGATCCAAAAGGACATATTCCTGGATCTATTAATCTTCATTTTGAGGACATTATTAAAGGTGGTAAGTTTTTATCAAAGGATAAGACAATTGAGGTTTTAACTGCTCATGGAATTACTGCTGACAAAGAAGTGATTATATATTGCAATACAGGAATTTTTGCTGCTGTTGTTTATGTTGCAGCAAAGTATGTTGCCGGATATACCAATGTAAAAGTATATGATGGTGGTATTGCTGAATGGGTAAGCATTAAAGACAATCCCATTAAAACCAATTAAGATTTAAATTCTTCATATTGTTTGAGAGGTTGCCTGTTCTCATGACTATAATTGGCAACCTCTTTTTTGTTTTTCTGGTTTATGGTTATAAACCTGCAATTCATTGCAGCTAATTGGTTTGTATAAATATCTATTTTGTATATCTGCTATTGTACCTATGATGTAAAAATTGCCACAGATTAACAGATCTGTTTTGAGGAGGTTAGAAAAATTTCTGTGAATCAGTGGCCTAAATATGAATTGTATTACTGTAAATATGTTTGTAGTAAAATAAAGGATACACGAAATATTTATCATAGAAATCATAAATTCCAATGATCATATAACTCCGCAGGAGTCCTTTGGACAAATAAATCACAAAATATAATAACAAACTTCAAAATCTCTCTAGATATTCAATACTGCTTGGTTATTGAAATTTTTAACATTGGATTTTTTTTGATATTTATTGATTGTTTTTTGGTGTTTTGCAAAAGAATTTCATTCATAATCCAAACCTATGGATTTTCAATCTATGATGGTTTCGTATTCATTGGCTGAATTACTATTAATAAATCGCGATTGGCTTAATGTCTCCTTTTGGATTTTTTGAAAGAGCTTTTTGCCTATTTCCTTTGAGGGTCATAGTATAAATCTCAGAACTAGATTCAATTTTTCTTTTTGATGAAAAAAGTATCATACTTCCATCTGGGGAAATCGATGGGTATTCATCTCGATGATCAGTTTTAGTTAATTTGGTATTGTTATTTCCATCCCAATCCATGATGTGTATTTCAGCATCTGAATCCTCCCACGAAACGAATACAATGTTTTTGCTATCAAGTGTCCATACAGGGGAATGGTTTCCATCAGGAGGCCAGCCTGGATATACATCTGATGAATGTGAAGAAGTAAGCATCTTTTGATCACTTCCATCAATCATTGCTGTAAATATCTGCGTACTTCGTTCTGAATCACGTGCCTGATAAGCGATCATTGTATTATCTGGAGATGGAGTAGGATTGCAGGCATTGGCAATTAGTAATCTTTTATCAGTGCCGTCCATGTTCATGTTATACACGTTTGAAGTAAAAATGTCAATACTATGACAGTAGATTATACTTTCATTAAGCAGCATTTTTGCCGAATAGTTATCGCCAAAATAAGTTAAATGGATTTTAGCTCCTGATGCAATATCATATAAAACAATATCTCGCTCAGTACTCATTGAATCTCTTCTTTTTGAATACAATATTTTTGAATCATCATTTGTCCAGGATGGGGAACCGCAATATTGAACATCCTGATCAATCAGTTTTAAGTTGGTTCCATCGATATCAATCATTAACAACTGATTTGGATATTCTTCAGTGTAATGAACAAATAAAATGGTTTTTCCTGAATGAGAAAGTATGGGTTTGCTACTACAATTAATAGTTGAATCCGTTATTCTTTCTTGATTAGATCCATTTTTGTTCATCATATATAAATGCCAATGTTGACTGTTTTCTGTCCTTTGAGACATATATATGATTTTGAAATCAGCTTCTCCAGTGAAAAAGTTTTGTTTCTGACAACTTGATAAGACAAGAATACAAACGAATGCAATAATGGTAAGTTTCAATAGATTTAGTTTTGAGTGAGATGTAGTCATATTATTATGTAAGCAATAAGTAGTAAACGCATTTAGAGTTTACTTATTATTGCAATCGAATTGAAAATAATAGTACATGTTTCTGAATCCTGACAAGAAATATAAAAACTGTCTTTTCTGTCTTGAAATAATAAAAATCTAAACTATCAATCAAAAATACATTAAGCTAATTTAGATATTTATTTTGGAAACTCCAATGTGGATCGGTCTAAAGAAGAGGGAGCATTATAAACTATGTAGCTTACAGGTCTATTCAGAAAATGGAATAACACAAAAACGAGTTCTGGCTTCAAACACTGACTGATAATTAACAAGTGATTTCAGCATTACTTGTGAGTTTTCGTCATGACAAGTAAGACAAGCTCCAACATTCAGAAGCTTTTTCTGTTCAGCTGTATTAAATGGGCGAATATAATCGCGTGTAGCAACTCTATCGGTTCGTGTACTTAGAAAATCAATCCAGGCATCTGCGGGCAAACCATCATATAAATTCTCATAAGCAGGAACAAAACGAACCTTTGAAACGTTATCGGTATTGGCATAAACCAATTGGCCTTCACCATATCCGAAAGTTATTGGATTAAGGTGGCATTTTTTGCAGTTTTTTTCCGGAATAATAACTGTGTGAGGGCTAGCAGGGGCATAGAAACGTTCTGGCTTATAAAACTTTTTATTGAACAACTCATCTTTTTCAATGGTGAGTACCATGCCTGGTACAACAGTTTTTATGTGCGTTTTATTGTCAATCTTAAAAATTGCCAAAGTAGGAGGGCCTGCATCAAAATTTCCTGCATGCTCAATCCATTTTCCTTTACTATTTTCTTTCTTTAAATGGTCATAAGCCACGCTATTTGGCTGAAACTCTGTGTGACAACTTATGCAGCGCGGTACCCAAGAGCTATGGCAGGATTCGCAACTTAGCCTGCTATGTGCATCATCTTTTAAACAAAACTCTCCTTGTTTTTTGATATAGTGTAAGCTGCCATTTACTTTTGAAATCAAAAAAGCAGAATCATTTTCATTAAAATGCGTGTTGATAAGTGCATAGCCTGATTTTTTGCTTTTAATAAATTGTTGATTTTTTATAGCCCATTGTTTAAGCGATAGTATTTTTTTTGCGTCTGCATCCAAATTATTTATATCGGCCAAATTAGGCTTATCTCGGTAATGGCAATCTTCACAACCAATTTTTACTTGCTCTTCTTTGTGCATATATTGATTTCCATCACCCATGATCTCATAGGACGAATGGCAATCGATGCAAAGCATTCCTTTTGCATGATGTACATCTTCTTGTATATAGGTAAAAATCCTTTTGTCTTCAAGAAGACGGTATTTAGGATCATTAATATCAACATCTTCAAGCTTGAGTTGAGTTTCATGCCAGCCTTCATAATTCGTGGAAATACGACCCGACCGACTATGACATCCAAAACAATGGTTGTTTGAAATATTCAAATCAATTCCTGGATGAAATTTAAAATCAAAATCGGTTTTCGTTTTCGAATTATTAAAGTTTGCCAATTGCTTGCTGGCATCAGCATTATAATTCATATGACAGGCTAAACAACCACCCCCACGTGTTAATTCGGTAATTGGACTATATTCCGTTTTTGGGTTACCCACATGACAGGAAGCACATAATGTTCTTAAATGAATATCTGCTGGAGAATTGCCAATTTCTTCAATATGACTTAGTTTCGAAGGATGATTTCGCTCTCCAAGAACATATTTGTCAACACTGACCATTCCACTGGCTGTATTCATTATGCCAAGTTTAACCCTTGTAACAATTTCGGGATGACAATTTGCTGTCCCACAGCTACGGGCAGCATCGGCTAAATTTCCTGGTATCAGCACCATATTATGATGCGCATTTTTTTTATCTATTGCAAATGGATTTCCTTGATGGCAGGATATACATCCAATGGCTTCAGGACTATGCGATGCGCTAAAACCCTGCATTCCATTATGGCACATCAAACAACTTTCTTGTCGGTTAAATACAGACTGAAAATTCCCTTTAGGTATTTCTTCTAAATTATCCCTGAATTGTAATCGCTCTAAATTTGGCAGCCAAATTTCTTCCAGATAGCTTTCATTCCATGGCCAGATTAATCGCCAGTTCTCACCCCGTAAATAAAAGCCAATAAAACTCAAAACGATATATGCAAGGAAAGAATAGTATATAATCTTTTTTGCAAATTTTTCCTTGAAATTATTTAACCGAGGGATAAAGTAAATAAGTAGCAATAATAAAAGAACGATGAGCATTGACCAGGCCGGACGACTTAACCAATGCAATATCTCCTGTAGACCTGTAAAATACCAGGGACCTTTAACAACTGGATCCAGATTATCGTGTAAAGGAGCAGATATAAAAAAGCTTAATAGTAAAACAAGAAGTAAACTTTTGAAAAATACATGCAAGCTGCCCCATATATTTCGGGCATGTTCATAAATAAGAATGAAAATAATTATTGTAGCAGTTGCGATATGATGAACATATAAAAGCTGGAAACTGCTTTCAGGGCCAATAAAGCTATAGGAAATGATATTACCCAGTAGCGGTATACTTTCAATAAGTGTTGTTAAAATTCGTCTGGCTTGCATGCTGTCGGCATCGGCTTTCAGAATAAATCCAGAGAGCATCACAAAAAAAACGATGAGTATAGAAATAGTTAGTCGAAACCAAACCGGACGTTTTACTTTCTTTTCTCCTTGTTTTTTAAAATGATCCCAAATATGCAGGAGGGTGAAAATCAAAAACAATTGAGCACTCCAATAATGAAGGTTGCGCATTAAAGACGCTGGAGGGTTGAATAATAAGATTCTGCTTATCGATTCATATGGATTGGCAATATCGTATGGGATAGCTAAAAAGACACCTGAAAGTGAACAAATTAAAATATTGGCAATAGCAAACATTCCAAATGAACCTTGGAATATCTTGAAATCAATATGTGTTTTAAAAAGTTTCACTTATGTATTTAATTCAACTGTAAAATTGCCATTTTCATTTTTACTAAAGTCTAATTTTGTTAATGAATTTGATGCAGGACCTTTCAATATTTGTCCATCTTTATTAAAAGTTGAGCCATGGCACGGACAGGTAATGTTTCCATCATTTACTTTATTGATCTGGCAACCTAAGTGAGGGCATTTGGATGAAAACATTTGAATTGCTCCACTATCCTTTTTAACAACAATAACTTCTTGAAAGAAACTTACTCCAATGGCCAAATCTGCAGGTATCTCCACTATTTTTTTTCCAAGTCCATATTTTTTACTACGAATAACTAATTCGTTTAGAAGAAAGAGCAAAGGAATTAGCAAAAGCGTAAGTAGTTGCTTTAAAAACGTTTTTCTTGATATATTTTTTAATTTCACGAACTAAGCCTAAAAGCATTTAATTGCTTGTGTTAAGGGCTGCTAAATTATAAAAATAAAGTATTCCTCCACAAGGAATTCGCAATTTTGAATAATGTATTGTTTTATAACAATGGGGGGTTAACCAATTTCACTAAATCGTTTTAATTTATCCATATTTAATATCTCGAGATTATTCTGATTTAAACTGATAATTTTATCATCTTTAAATTCCTTGATAATTCGAATAGCACTTTCTTTTGACATAGCTGTTAAATCGGCTAAATCCTGTCTTGAAATAGTCATGTCAAATGCCTCAGTACCAAAAATATCTTCTGACAGATACAAAATAGCATCAGCTATTCTTCCCTGCATCTGTTTTTGGGTTAAACTAATGAATTTGTTAAAGCTTAATATATCCTGTGTGTTATGCGTTTTAAGTGCAGCCAGGGCAAATTCAGTATTATTATTTAAGGCTTTTTTATATTCGTTAATATCTATAAAACAAGCTGTTGAATCTGTAATAGCAGAAACGGAAAAATGATGCATATTATCTACCAAAACACCAGGTCCTCCAATCAAAGTACCCGATTTGATCAGTTTTAAAATAAGGTCTCGGTTATTATATCCTTCAATGTATACTTTGGCTAAACCTTTGGTGAATGACATAATATGGGTAATAGCAGTTCCTTGCTTAAAAATAATTTCACCTGATTTATATTTTGTTTGGTATCTGCTGGCATTAAAAGCGCTTAGCTCTTCATTGGTAAGGTAGTTGAAAACAGTTGTCTTACGCAAACAATCCTGACACGTACAAATATTATCTTGATCATTCATATTTCCCCTTTATTTATTCGAATGAATCATTCATTCAGAAGTTAAATATATGGAAAAATCAATATATTCGAATCAATAAATTGATAAATATCAAATTCTTATTGATAAATATCTTCTTATCTGGCTGTTTATATCACTATATTTTCAGAATTATTCATTAGTCATTATTTACATTTGAAACTACTGTTTATTAGATGCAGTATTGATTTTGTAAATAAAATATTAAAATATTTAAGCGTATGAAAACTAAAAAGTTGATAATCGTTCTCATTATTTTTGTTATGGGATTATTTGTTTTTACAGCATGTGAATACGAAACAATAGAACCAGTCAAGATTGTTATTGCTCCAGGAGATTCAATTAGTTTTTCACTGGATATAGTACCGATTTTTGATCAAAGCTGCAATATGGCTGGATGTCATATCGCTGGTCATTGGGCACTTGATTTATCAGATGCTGCTGCCTCTTACACTGATTTGTTTGATAAGAACATGATTGACATGACTACTCCTGCAAACAGCGAATTGTATGTTAAGCTAATTGAAGTGGGCAGCACGCATGACGGGCGATCTACTCCAGCACAACAAGCATTAATTCTTGCCTGGTTAGAAGATGGTGCGAAAAATAATTAGTCAAATCTTAAAAAAAGTAATTATGAAAAATAGAACTAAAAACATAGGCAAAGTACTAGTAATGAGTATCCTTGCTTTTGGATTTGTATTTCAGTTGAGTGCTCAGGAAGAGAAAAAAGAAGACAAACGTCCGGTTCGTTCTCCATTTGATGCAACCTTGTTAATTGACAATCCAACCTATGTGAATCCCTATAAAGGAGGACTCGATTTAACCATTCATCATCGGTTTGGAACCTTTGGAAATGGAACTACTGACCTTTGGGGGATTTATGCTCCATCAAATATCAGATTAGGCTTGGATTATGGAATTACCAGTAATTTTTCTGTTGGTATAGGAACAGAAAAAAATAGCAAAATGCAAGATGTACATTGGAAGTATAATATCTTGAATCAAACACGCGATGGTAGTATACCTATTGCGATTGCTTATTATGGTAATATGGTTATTGATGCACGTCATGCAGATAATTTTGGTGCAAATTATAAATTTACCAATAGGTTATCCTATTTTCACGAGTTAATTATTGGAAGAAAATTCAGTGAAAAACTATCGATACAAGGAGCTTTCGGTTATGCACATTTTAATGCAGTTGATTCGATAAACTCAAATGATTATATGGCAATATCCATTGGTGGTCGTTATAAAATTTGGAATTCAAATTCCATTATTTTTGAATATGATCTTCCTTTCAGCATGTATGCCAGAAGTTTTTCTGTACTTCCTAAATCAAATTATGCTATCGGAATGGAATTCAGTACAAGTACACATGCATTCCAGGTTTTCATAGCAAATTTTGATAAAATCATCAGTCAGAAAAATTTCGGCTATAATCAAAACGATTTTTTTGCTGGAGATATTCTTCTGGGATTCAATATAACAGTTCGATTACAATAGATGGAATAATATAAAATCACAAACAACAATTATTTATGGGAAATTTTAGAAAACAATTTAGACGAAGTGTATTTGCAGGCCTGGTCAGCTTGTTCCTTCTTGGAGGCACTTTTTCTGGATTCGCTCAAAATAAGAAAGAAGAGCGAATTAAAATGAATAAAGAGTTTAATGAACGATGCTTTACGTGTCACAAAAACGCTATGTATCAGTTTTATAATCCAGAGCAGGATAAAATGATGAAAGAACATATGGCTTCTGATAAAGTAATCAATAAGGAATTGTATTACGAGTCAAATCATTATTCTTTCAGCTGTGCTGATTGTCATTCAGATGAGTATGATTCTTTTCCACACCCTACTAATTTACGGATGGAGGAGAAATATGCATGTATTGATTGTCATGGCGGAGATGAAACCTATGCACATTATCAGTTTGAAGCTATCGAAGAAGAGTTCATTAATAGTATGCACTCCTCAAAGCATAGTGATGAATTTACATGCTGGATGTGCCATGATGCTCATACTTACAAAATAAGTGCAAGATCTGATCAGAAAATCAAAGAGATCATCGAGTATGATAATTTGATTTGTTTGAGCTGTCATGCCGATAATTATAAGTATGAATTAATTGGTGATGCAGTAAATGCGGATATTATTGATAAACACGATTGGCTACCTAATCAAGCTTTACATTTTCGAAATGTAAGATGTATTGAGTGCCATACCCTTGTAAATGATGATGTCCTTATTGCTCATTTGGTTCAACCCAAAGAAAATGCAGTACAAAATTGTGTGGAATGTCATTCTGCCAATTCTCATTTAATGTCGAGCCTTTATAAATTCAGGGCAAAAGAAACAAGATCTGATGTTGGATTTATGAATGCAGTTTTTTTAAATGAGTCGTTTGTAATTGGTGCCAATAGAAATGTTATTCTGAATAAAACCAGTATGGGGATATTCATATTTTCTCTGGTTGCCATTACGTTGCATTTTATTTTACGTTTAATCACAAAGAAGTAGAACCATGAGCACGAAAATGTATTTATATCCAGTAGTAATCAGAGTTTGGCACATGATCAATGCTTTGATGTTTTTATTATTAATTGTAACAGGCCTTAGTTTGCAGTATGCCAGTATGGAATCCGAATATATTGGATTTAATTTGGCAATAACACTTCATAATATTGGAGGAATTGCCTTATCGATCAATTACCTTATATTTATAATTGGAGGATTGGTATCAGGTAATTTAAAGCATTACAAAATTCAAATGAAAGGATTTTGGAAACGCTTAGCTGCACAATCGAGGTTCTATGTTTTTGGTATTTTTAAGAAAGAAGATGCTCCGTTTCCGATTACTGAAGAAATGAAGTTTAATCCCTTACAGCAGTTTACCTATGTATTGGCTCTGTTTGTAGGAGTTCCAATTCTTATTTTTAGTGGTTGGGCGTATCTTTTTCCTGAAGTAGTTATTTCTAAAATTTTTAACCTTAGTGGACTATTAGTCAATGATTTGGTGCATATAACCATAGGGTTCATACTTTCAATATTTATGATTATTCATATTTATTTGTGTACAATTGGTGTATCAATTAAGAGTAATTTTAAAAGTATGATAACAGGTTGGCATGAGTAGTTGATTAATTATGTTCACCAAGTGACATAATAAATATAACAATGAAAATGAAGAAGAAAGAGAAGCAGGGATCCAGAAGAGATTTCCTAAAGCTGGGCCTCACAGTTAGTGCAGGAGCAGCTGCAGGAGCGGCTTTGCTGGCCAATACTTCAAAAGGTTCTCCAAAATCAGGGCATAAAGTAAAATTGCTAACTGAAGATGGGCAAGTTGTTGAAGTAGATAAATATGATGTAAAGCCTAATTTGGAACCTAGCGATAGAAAAGAGTCGAAATTGGGTGTGCCAGGGAAAAAATTTGTGATGGTTGTTGACCTTGCGAAATGTAAAAATGCAAGAAAATGTGTTGATGATTGTCAGGAAGGACACCATATCTCTAAAGATCAGGAATGGATGCGTGTTTATCTCTTACAAGATTCACCAGAATCTGCACCATATTGGTTTCCTCGTCCTTGTTTTCATTGTGATAACCCATTATGCGTGAGTGTTTGCCCGGTAGGAGCAACATACAAACGCTCAGATGGAATTGTATTAGTGGACACGCATCGTTGCATTGGTTGTAAATTCTGTATGACTGGTTGTCCTTATTCAGCACGAGTATTTCATTGGAAAGAACCCGAATCAGCTGAAGCAGATAAGGATATTGCCTATTCACCTGAAACCAATATTCCGGCAAGGGAAGGTACTGTTGGTAAATGTGTTTTCTGTGCCGATAAGGTAAAGAATGGTAAACTACCACGTTGTGTTTCTGGTTGTCCGATGGGTGTTATTTATTTCGGAGATATTAATGAGGATACAGTTACCAATGGTACGGATACCATGGTTTTCTCTGAACTGATAAGGGATAGGTCAGGTTATCGTTATCACGAGAATCTGGGAACTCGACCAAGTGTATATTATCTGCCAGCAGTGGAAAGAAGTTTTCCTGTTGAAAGAGGATACGAAAGTCTGGACGATGAATTGAAAGCAAGATACAAGAATACTCCATTTGTAAAAAAATTAGAAAATGAAAGCTGATAATCCTACCGCATTACTTAAACGATTTGCTCCCCAACTGGAAAGAACCAGTAAACTGGGTGTAGCATGGATAGTTTTCCTGGTAATTCTTGTATTGGCGGGAATATTTGCATTGATAACGCAAATAACCCAAGGACATATTGTGACTGGTATGCGCGATAATGTTGTATGGGGAATTTATATCGTTAATTTTATATTTTTTATGGGAATCAGTTATGCTGGTGCTTTAATTTCAGGTACCCTGCATTTGTTCAGGTCTGAATGGCGAAAACCTATTATTCGCATGGCTGAGTTTCTGACTATTTTTTCATTGTTGATAGGTCCTTTATATATTTTGTTGTGTATTGGTCGATTAGATAAACTACACTATTTGGTTTTATTTGGTCGAATTCAGTCCCCAATAACGTGGGATGTGATTGCTATTACCACTGATATTTTTGGATGTATTTTATTCCTTTATTTGTCATTGGTTAGAGATTTTGCCAGATTACGCGATTATAAAGATTTAAAGATCCCAAATTGGAAGAAAAAATTATACAAATGGCTCGCCATCCATTGGAAAGATACTCCCGAACAACGAAAGCGTCTGGAAAGATCAACTGATATTATGGCTGGTATGGTCATCGCAATTGCCATTATTGTGTATTCGGTTTTAGCATGGATTTTTAGTGTAACACTACAGCCGGGATGGCATAGTACCATATTTGGTCCTTATTTCGTTATTGCTGCTGTTTATTCTGGAACAGCTGTGTTAATTGTAATTATGGCCATATATCGTAAGCTTTTTAAGCTTGAAGATTTAATTACACGCAAGCACTTTATTAACATAGGAGTTGTCATGCTCGTTTTAGGTGCTTTGTTTGGTTATTTTACTTTTAGTGAATATTTAACAAAATGGTATGGTTCTCAGAAAAATGATGAACAATTGATCAGTATTTTATTTAACCGTTACTATTGGTTATTCCTTTTTTCAAATTATGCTGGAGTTCTTATTCCTTTAATTGTTGTGGGTTTACCTAAATTAAGAACTATCAAATGGATTACATTCGCTGCAATTGTTGTGATTGTTGCTTTATGGATAAATCGTTACCTGATTATTGTTCCTACACTTGAAACACCTTACTTACCGGTACAGGATTCAAGAGAAGCATGGGTGAATTATGGTGGCACATGGGTCGAATGGGTATTAACGCTGGGAGGAATTGGAGCATTATGTTTATTCTTCACATTAGGTTCCAAATTGGTTCCAATCGTGCCTTTATCAGTTGCTGGTGAAGCAGAAGAGATTAAGGAAAATAAGGTTTAATATTTTGTTAACGAATTGAATGAAGTAAAATGAAAAAATTATTAAAATATTTTGCACTGTTCTTCCTGCTTTCTTTTGTTCCTTGGAACACAATTTTTGCTGAAGAAGAAGCTGAAATAATTGAACCTGCTATATTGCTTGAGTATAAAAACATTATTGGATACGGTAAGCAAGTCACGGCTAAAATTTATTATCGAGATGATGCAGGTTTTCACTTTTTGTCGGATCAGACAATTAAGTTTTTAAGCATTTCTGTAGATGAAGAAAAACTTTTGGGTGAAGTAATTACCGATCAAGATGGTATTGCACAATTTATTATCAGTAGTGATTATGAGCTCCCATTAGATGATGAGGGGTATTTCACTATTCGAGTTGTTTTTGAGGGTACTGATGAATATGAGTCTTATGAAGATGAGATTATGTTTAAAAATGTATTCATGGAACTAAATTTGGACGAAATAGATTCTGTAAAAACAATAACAGTTTATGCTTATGAGCTTGATAGCACGGGTACTAAGGTGCCAGTAACAGAGGCTGATTTGTATATTCAGGTACCCAGAATGTTTTCTTACCTGACAGTATCAGAAGAATATCTTGAAGCAGGGGAGTTGGAATATGAATTTACAAAAAAGATAAGTGGTGATAGTTTAGGTGTGATAGATATTGTTGCATTTATTCCTGAACATGAGTTGTATGGCGATGTTGAGATTCGCAAAAGTGCTGCCTGGGGTGTGCCTTTTCATGCACATTTACGTGAATCAGTCGGAAGGGAATTATGGACTCCAGTTGCTCCGGTTTGGATGATCATTACATTAATTATTCTGCTAGTAGGAGTATGGGGGCACTATATTTACAGTGCTATTCAACTATCACTAATTAATAAAGAAGGCAAAAAACTGGAAAATAAACAAGCCTAAAAAGTATAGGTATACTTTTTGTATTTTAATTAATAAACAAAACAATAATTATGAAAACACAATTAGGAAAAAGCGTTCTTTCAATTCTGGCCGTTCTCATGGTAGGATTGGTACTCGTTGCATTTACACCTGGTCAGCAAAAACCTTGGGATGTACCTGCAAAGTATAAGAGCATGAAAAATCCTGTAAAGAGCGATGCTGCTAGTATTGCAACAGGTAAAACAATGTATTCAAAGTTTTGTAAATCTTGCCACGGTTCAAAAGGTAAAGGTGACGGACCAAAGGCCATGAATCTCGATTCGAAGATGAGATCTTTTGCCAGTGCTGAGTACAAAAAACAAACAGCAGGTGAAAAATATTACAAATCTTTTATTGGTAGAGATGAAATGCCAAATTTTGAGAAAAAAATTCCTGATACAGAAGACAGGTGGGCAGTTATTAACTACATGGAGACAATGAAGTAACAATTTTGTTAAATTGATCAGAAGGCCATTCTATTTTTAGAATGGCCTTCTTTTTGTTTATATATATTAATATGTACAAATTAAGTTATTTAAATTATTTCATATTAATAATTAATGTTAAATTGGTACTTTATTGCATTAATTCTAAATCAAACTAAAATGAAGAATTCGAATTACAACAAATTGTTTTTTATTGCAGCATTATTTATTGCTTCAATAGTCTTAACATCATTTACACTTTCTCAGAAACCTTGGACAGTGCCTGCTAAGTATAAGAGCATGAAAAATCCGGTGAAGAGTGATGCCGCTAGTATTGCCACTGGCAAAGCATTATATTCCAAGCATTGCAAATCTTGTCATGGTACAAAAGGTAAAGGAGATGGTCCAAAAGCTATGAATTTAGATGCTAAAATTCGTTCATTCGCTAGTGCTGATTACAAAAAGCAAACAGCTGGTGAAAAATATTACAAATCGTTTATTGGTAGGGATGAAATGCCAAATTTTGAAAAGAAAATTCCTGATACCGAAGATAGATGGTCCATTATCAATTATATGGAAACATTAAAATAATCGTATTTAACTTTATTGTAAGGCTTTCTGGTTTCAGAAAGCCTTTTTTGTTTTTAAGCATTGATATATGTCAATAATGCATTGATAAATATTATCATTAAAATAAATAAATATCATCTGTTATTACATTAACAAAGTTTGTTTTATTCCTACTTTTGATAGCTGTAGAGTATGGAATAATAAAGACTTTTGAATAATTAAATAACAAACAAAGACATGAAAAAAAACAACGTAATTTTCAGTATCTTCTCCCTACTTATGGTTGCAGGTATTGTATTTTTTATGAGTTGTACCACTGAAGGACCAGAAGGACCAATGGGACCCGCTGGTGTTGATGGTATTAATGGTACAGACGGAACAGATGGTGTTGATGGAAATGCTGTATGTTTAACTTGCCACAATTTAGCGAACAAAGCTGCTAAAGAAACTGAATATGAGAAGTCACAACATGCCGAAGCAGAATTTGTCGGTTATGCAGGCGGACGTCAAGGTTGTGCAATGTGTCACTCACACGAAGGAATGTTAGAATCACTTATGAATGGTGGTGATACCACAAATTCAACTGCAGGTATAGCATATCCAACTGCTATTAGTTGTGCTACTTGTCATGATTTTCACGCTACTTTAGATTTTGAGAATGATGGAGACGATTATGCATTACGTAATGATGGACCTATTGATTTCTTAATGGCAAGAGCTGATGGTGGATCTGAAATTGCTGACTTTGGAGCAGGAAATAACACTTGTGTTAAATGTCATCAACCACGTAGAAGTGGACCAGTTGCAGATGCTAATGATAGTTTCTTTGTATCAAGTACTCATTGGGGACCTCATCACGGACCACAAGCCAATACAGTTTATGGCTGGGGAATGGTTGAAGTTGCTGGTGCAGAAGCATATCCTACAAAAGGATCACATGCTCACTTCAAATCAGCTGGTTGTGTAGGTTGTCATATGGCAACAGCTACAGGTGATGATGGTGGACATACTTTCTGGCCAAATCTTGACAACTGTAAGAAGTGTCATAGTTCAGCTACTTCTTTTGATTACAAAGGTATCCAGACAGATGTAATGGCCTTACTTGATCAAATTGAAGTGAAGTTAGAAGCAATTGGTGTTGTTCATGATGGACATCCAGTTAAAGGTACTTATCATATTGATGCTGCTAATGCTGCTTATAATTGGATTTGGTTATCTCCAGAAGATAAGAGTTTTGGTGTACACAATCCTGATTATATCTTAGCTGTATTGAAAAATACATTAGCTACACTATAATTTTAAGAATTATTAAAAAAGAAGGCTTTCCATTTGGGAAGCCTTTTATTTTTGTTGAGAATTAGAAAAAGGTCATTACATTGTTGAGATTCAAAATGTAATTGACTAGTGTGTGAGATCAGGGGTTGCCAGATAAGCATTAGCTATATCGTAAAAAAGGATTGATCCACACACGAAAAT
>JABINZ010000050.1 GCA_018698135.1 Bacteroidota bacterium | reverse complement strand
ATTTTCGTGTGTGGATCAATCCTTTTTTACGATATAGCTAATGCTTATCTGGCAACCCCTGATCTCACACACTAGTCAATTACATTTTGAATCTCAACAATGTAATGACCTTTTTCTAATTCTCAACAAAAATAAAAGGGCTATCCAGAAGGTCATATTGATGTAGAACGCTATTTAGTCATACCTGTGTTTTCAGAGAATGAAATAGTAGCCGTTGTAGGAGTTGCCAATAAGCAAAGCGATTATGATGAATCGGATGTGCGACAGCTTAGGTTATTAATGGATAGTGTCTGGAAAATTATTGAAAGAAAGCGATTTGTTGAGGAGCTAAATCTGTCAAAAATAAAGGCTGAAGAATCAGATCGATTAAAGTCTGCTTTCCTGGCTAATATTTCACACGAGATTCGAACCCCCATGAATGCCATTCTTGGGTTTTCTCAACTTTTGTCAATGCCCGATATTAGCGATGATGAGAAAGAAGACTTCATTAGTTTAATTAATTCAAGAGGCAACGATTTGATGCGTATCATAGATGACATCATTGAAGTCTCAAATATTGAAGCAGGCCACATAAGTATTGAGAATAAAGCTATTTATCTGCAGGATTTTCTTAAAAAAATTGTTCACTCCTTTGAAAATAGTAAGGAGCTGAAAGAGAAAGAAGAGGTTAGTTTCTCATTAATCCCAACAAGAAAATTAAAAAAAGAGATTCAAATATTTACAGATGAAGAAAAACTGCGGATGATCTTGTTCAATTTAGTTGAAAATGGATTAAAGTTTACTTTGAAAGGAAATGTAGAACTGGGTTATAAATTTAATAAATCAGATTCAGGAATGATCGAATTCTATATCAAGGATTCGGGTATTGGCATTCCTCAAAAAAAACAAAAACAAATTTTTGATATATTCCGACAAGTTGATGAAGACCATACACGTGAGTTTGGTGGTACCGGACTTGGATTAGCAATAGCTAAACGATTTGTTGAAAGTATGGGCGGTAAAATTTGGCTGGAATCTATCATGGGAAAAGGTTCAACATTTTATTTCACTATCCCACATTATATAAAAGATGATGATGTGTTAAAATTAGTAACACAACAAGATGATCAGCCTGAGCGGAACTGGTCTGATAAATGTATTTTGGTGGTGGAAGATAATCCCATGAATTTTATGTTCATCGATCGGGTATTGTCTCGTACGGGAGCAAAAACCTACCGAGCGTCAGATGGGAAAGAAGCCGTTGAACTATATTGTATGACCAAAGATATTGATTTGGTTCTCATGGATATCAACTTGCCAAAGAAATCAGGATTTGAAGCCACAGCTGAAATGAAGAATTTCAATGATAAAATCCCGTTTATTGCTCAAACGGCTTATTCCATGCCAGTAGATGAAAACATGGACTTTGGGCCAACTTTCGAGGCAATTATTAAAAAACCCTATACGCCCGATCAGTTGACTGAAATAATAGGTGGTTTTTTGGATGCATAATGGGGTGCCTTGCATAATAGTGGATATGTATGAGTGTGTGACATAGTTTATGGTTAAACCCTGCAATTCATTTTGGCTACTTGAGCTTCTATAAATATCAATAATAGAAATCACAAATTCGAATGATCAAATCTCTCCACTGGAGTCCTTCGGACAAATAAATCACAAAATATAATAACCAAATTTCAAAACTTCCCTAGATATTCAATACTGTTTGATTATTGAAATTTTTAACATTGGTTATTTTTTGATATTTGTTGATTGTTTATTGGTGTTTTGCAAGGGTAGAAACACAAAGCCACAAAGAAGTCACAAAAAAGATACTTTTCTGTAAATACACTTACTCAATATCTCCATTTTTATATTCAAACATCTTTCAAAATAAATGTTTCAACAGTAAAATTTAGGCAGTTGAGTATGTATATTGACAATTATCAACAAAATTGTTCACAAAGCATAAATTATTTACATGCATTAAATATTTAAACACATTAAATTAGTAGCATTATTTAATGTGTTTTGCTCAACTTTTTATTAATCCATAATGGAAAAGAATTTAAGAATTCTGATTGTTGAAGATTCGGAATATGACGTTCGAATTATTGTTGAAATCCTTAAACACAATCAATATCAGGTCGAATACATCAATGTATTTTCTGCAGAAAAAATGCATGAGGTATGTAAAAATGATCATTTCAATCTGATTATTTCTGATTATACCATGCCTGACTTTGATGGTATTCAAGCTCTTGGAATTGCAAAATCATATTTTCCTGATGTGCCTTTTGTTATTGTTTCAGGAACTATTGGTGAGGAAACAGCTGTTAATGCCATGAAATCGGGTGCTTCCGACTATATCATGAAAGACAATTTGAAAAAATTGGTTCCTGCCGTGAAAAATATAATGGAAAAAGTCAGGATAAAAAAAGAGCTCAAAGAAGTTGAAATTAAATATGCACATCTTTTTAATAGTATGCTTGAAGCCATTTTTGTAACCGATACTTCACGAAATGTGATCAATGTGAATCCACAGTTTTTGGTTTTGTTTGGTTATAGTATGGACGAAGTGTTATATAAACCGACTAAAGTATTATTTAAAGACAAAAAGGATTATTTCGATATTGGTAAAAAACTAGCTGACTTAGGGGAGGAGAAACTGACCATCAATATACTTGAATTGGTTAAAAAAGATGGCAGTAGCTTTATTGCTGAAGCCAGAAGTTACCCCATGTATAATGCAAAAGGAGTGAGTTATGGCGTTATTACTCTGTTTAGGGATGTAACAGAAAGCAAAAGAATGGAGGCTGAATTAATCAGCGCCAAGGAAAAGGCTGAAGAATCGGATCGTTTAAAGTCTGCATTCATGGATAATATGTCGCATGAGGTACGAACTCCACTTAATGCTATTATTGGTTTTTCACAGCTTTTATCCATGCCTGATTTACAAACAGAAGAAAAAGAAGAATTCATTTCACTGATCAACTCTCGTGGTAACGATTTAGTGCGCATTATTTCAGACATACTGGAGATCTCTAAAATTCAAGCCGGATCGATTGAGCTATCTACAGTTCCGTGTAATTTGAATAATCTACTGAATGATATTAAACAAAAATTGGAAGCAAGTCCGCTTAAAAAAGAACGACCTGCAGTGTTTATTAATCTACAAAATGAACTTAAATCAGATATCAATTTAATTAATACCGATATAGAAAAATTGCGTTTAATTTTGTTTAATTTGATTGAAAATGCGCTTAAATATACACCTGACGGTCAAATTGATATTCAGTTTCAGCCTGATGCAACAAATAAGGATTGTATTGCATTTAGCATTAAGGACAATGGCATTGGAATTTCTGCATATAAACTACCCATTATTTTTGATGTTTTCAGACAGGTGGATGATTCACATACTCGAATCTATGGAGGAACAGGTTTAGGCCTATCTATTTGCAAAAGCCTGATAGAAAAATTAGGTGGTGAAATTCAGGTTAAATCACAAGAAGGTGTAGGAACCGAAGTAAGCTTTACAATCCCTCATAACAAAACAAGTGATTTTTCACATAAAGACGATAACGGATATCCTGATTGGTCAGCAACAAAAATATTGGTGGTAGAAGACAATAGTCAGAACTATCTTTTCATCGAAATGGTCATTAAAAATACAGGAATACAAATTGAATGGGCCAAAGATGGCAAACAAGCCATTGATATTATGCAAAAAACACCTGATTTTGATTTGATATTGATGGATTTACAGCTTCCTAAAATGAGTGGAATTGAGGTCACTAAAATATTCCGTGACCAAAATGTTACCTGCCCTATTATTGCACAAACTGCTTTTAGCATTCCTGAGCATTTCAACGAAAAATACCAAATTGAATTTGATGATTATCTGCAAAAGCCATATAAGAAAGAGATTTTGATCCAATCCATTCACAAACAATTATTTGGTGAATAAAGAATAGTTTTTAGAGGTTCCTGTAAGCAAAGATTATTTTTCAGCACTTATTTGAACATTGTTACCTTTTCTTTCAAAATATTTACGATAATTGCAAAGCAATAAAGTTAATTTAGCTGCTTGTAATTGAATACATGCAATTATAACAAGCCCGATGGCAAACTCGTAGGGAGCAATCAATTTTATCACGAACAATTTTACTGGATCAACATAACTATATAATCCTGCCTAACGAATAGAATTAATAATAGTTTATGAGTAGTATGAATAAGAAAATTCTGGTAGTGGATGATATCCCTGAATTGAGATCCATTACAACAAATGTATTGATTAATGCAGGTTACGAAGTTGTGGAAGCAAGAAATGGAGCAGAAACCTTTGAAAAGGTTGTTAAGGAGCTTCCAGATCTTGTTTTGTTGGATATAATTCTGCCAGATATAAATGGTGTGGAAGTTTGTCGCCAAATTAAATCAATGCGACTGAACAGCCCACCTTATGTTGTTCTATTCACTGCCGAACTAATAACCTCAGACGATCAGGCTGTTGGCCTGGAAGGTGGCGCTGATGGTTATATGAGCAGACCGATAAGTAATAGAGAATTGCTCGCACGTATCGAAAGTTTTTATCGATTGAAAAGTACAGAAGATGCATTGCGCGAAAGTGAGCAAAAACTGATTGAACTCAATGAGCAGAAAAGCAAAGTGTTTTCCATTATTGCACACGATTTGAAAGCCCCATTTAACAGTATTCTTGGTTTTGCAGACATATTAAACAGCGAGTTAGAAAATTTAGATGATGATGAATTGGAGATGTCTGCTTTTAACATCTATTCCTCAGCACTCGAAGCAAATAACTTATTGGTAAACTTATTGGAATGGTCAAAGCTTAACTGGCGATCAAGTTATTTCAGAGCGCAAAATTTCAATCTGGAAGAAATGATTTCAGAAGTCACCATCACCTATCAAAGCATATTTGATTCGAAGGAAATTGATGTAGAGGTTGATGTTGATGAAGATATTGAGGTGCATGGCGATAGGGATATGTTGCATACGATTGTAAGAAACCTATTTACGAATGCTATAAAATTCAGCCATGTTCAAGGTATTATTAAAATTCAGGCCGTAATTGTTAATGGTGAAATAGTATTAAAAATTATTGATAAAGGAATTGGCATTAGGGAAAATGATAAAGAGTTTTTATTAAAACCCGATAGTTTTCATACAACCATTGGCACACATGATGAGAAAGGAAGTGGACTGGGTTTAAACATTTGCCTTGAACTGATTTCAAAAAATAGAGGTCGAATTTGGTTTGATAGTAAAGAAAATGAAGGAACCACATTCTTTATCAGCATGCCATTAGCACTGAGTGTTAAGCATGAAAATGACAAGCCCGAAACGTCCTTGAATGAAAATGATTCATTTCTGAAAGGAAAAACGATTTTGGTAGCTGAGGATATTGACCATGTTTTTAAGTATATCGAGTTTATTTTAAAAAAGAGTGATGTAAAGCTGATATGGGCAAAAAATGGTCTGGAAGCATTAAACATTATGAAGGAAGGCAAACAAATTGATTTGATATTAATGGATTTGTCGATGCCGGAAATGAATGGACTGGATGCCACAGCCGAAATAAGAAAGCTGAATATAGAAATTCCTATTATTGCTCAAACTGCCTTTGGTTTGAACGATGAACATCAAAAAAGTCTCCGCGCAGGATGCAATGATTACATACAAAAACCCTTGAATTATAAAGATTTGATGGCTCTTATTTCAAAGTATTTGAAATAATGTAAGATCGATTTCAATTTCCTTACAGTAGTTACATATCTGCTTGCTTATTATTATTCGATTAAGCATTACGCATACATTTAGGCTTGTTGTTTTAATTAGCAGTAGAAAGTTGTTGAAATGCTTAGAAATCTCTGCTTGAATTGAATATTCTTATAATTCCCAAAACCAATTTATCCCATTTATTTATCATAGGAAGCTTTCTGTAAATTAGTATGGAACGTTTTGTGTGCAATGCATACAATCTTAAAATTAGCTGTACTTTTATAGTAACTAAATACAGTGATACTTTGGTATTACAATTCAGACCTAAAATATAAGATTATGCAAAGATATATTTTGATATTGCTGCTGATAGTAAGCGTTTCATGTAACAAACAGAATAAGGATAAGGCCACCGTTGATTTTGCAGAAACAATTGATTCAGACCAGAATTTAAATGCGAATGAATCAAAGGCAGTATACATTGCCATTGCTTCCATGACATCTCCAAAGGAAACCTATACCTATTATAGTGAATTGATTGAGTATATCTCTAAAAAGGTAGGTTATCCTATTTATATCAAACAAAAAAAGACCTATGAAGAAGTAAATTTGTTATTGGAGAATTCCGAAGTTGATTTTGCTTTTATATGCTCAGGCGCATTTGTTGACGAATACAAAAACAACAAAATAAAGCTATTGGTTGCTCCTGAAATCAAACAAAAGTTATCATACAATGCCTATATTATTACGCAAAAAGAATCAGGTATTGAAAAAATAGCAGATTTTAAAGGCAAAAGTTTTGCCTTCACAGATCCACTTTCCAATACAGGGCGACTTTATCCTTTAAAAGAAATAGCAGAGCAGGATCAAAATGAATCCGATTTTTTTCGCAAGGTTATTTACACTTATGGTCATGATATTTCAATTCAAATGGTTAACCAAGGTATTATGGATGGAGCCTCCGTTCACAGTTTGATTTATGACTATATTGCCTTACATAATCCTGAGAAAGTGGAGAATATTAAGATCATCCAAAAATCAGAAGAATATGGCATTCCACCCATTGTAACACCTGTTTCGCTGGATCAAAAAAGTTTTAATACCTACCAGAAAATATTTTTAGAAATCCATAACGATAGTCTTGGGAAAATAATATTAGATAAATTACTGATTGATAAATTTCGACTGGTAAATGATTCGATTTACAAGAGTGTTTTTCAGCTTAAAGAATACATTGATCATGAAGACGCCAAATAGAATTATCAATTTCCCTCTTTTTTGGAAATTTGCTATTGCTTCAACCATTATAGTGGTCATTTTTGGATCTATTAATTTATTCTTGTTGTGGTCTTCGGTCTATAAATCGTTTGAAAAGGAAATTGATAAGCGCTGTAAAGTATTGGCAACCATTATTTCTGAAAAAGCATTGAGCCCTTTGGTTTATGAAGATCATCTTGGACTTTATACCATACTTAATGAGATTAAAAACAGTGACCCCAGCATTTCGTATATTTTTATCTTAAATAATTCAAACAAAATTGTTGCCCAAACCTATGATATTAATATCCCTGAAGGCTTATTGAGTGTCAATTCATTAAAGTCGGGGAATTATAATATTGAAGCAATCAAAACAACTAATTTCGAATTTCCCGTTATTCGAGATATTGCCTATCCCATTTTAAATGGAGAGCTTGGAACGGTTAGGCTTGGCATTGTTGAAGAGCATATCCAACAGGAAATGACTCTGGCAACAAAAACCTTGGTTCTTATGATTGCTGCATTTTTATTGTTGGGTTTATTGGGAGCGTTGTTTTTCTCCTATATCATTACAAAGCCAATAAAAATTATCAGTCGAAAAGCCCAAATTATTGATTTAAATTATATTGATAAAGAGGATCTTATTACCATAAAAAGAAAAAAAATTAGTCCGTTTAGGTTTCAATCAAATGATGAGTTAGATATTCTGGTTACAAAATTTTCTGAAATGATTAATCGATTGAAAACGAGCTATATCACCTTGAAAGATACACAGGGAGCATTGGTACAAGCTGAAAAATTAGCTTCCTTGGGCACACTGTCTGCTGGTCTGGCTCATGAAATAAACAATCCTATTACAGGAATTATAAATTGCACCAATCGGATTATTAAGAATCCAGAGAATATAGAGCAAAATGCCAATTATGCACGCTTAATCAAGGAGGCCATAAGTAAAATTGAAAATGTTGTTCAACGCCTGTTAAACTTCAGCCGAAAAGAAAATATATCCTTAAAAAAAACCAATTTGAATTTGCTTATCGAAAGTGCAATTAAGCTGGCCGATTACAAATTGAACAATAGTGATATTGAATTGAAAACAAAGCTAAAAGAAACATATTTTGTCAATGGAAGTGCAAATCATTTAGAACAGGTAATCATGAATTTACTATTGAATAGTTTGGATGCTATCATAGAACGAAAGGAAAAGGAAGTTGATTTAAAAGGAGAAATAGAAATCGGAATAAACAAAGTTTCCGATAAAGTATACATTCATTTGAAAGATAATGGAATGGGTATCCCTCAAAAAATAGGGAATGAAGTTTTTGATCCATTTTTTACATCAAAAAAAGTGGGGAAGGGTACAGGCTTAGGATTAGCTGTATCATTTAATTTAATAAAAGAACATGGTGGTTCTATTCGATTTAGCAGCACAGAAGGAGTGGGAACTGAATTTGTTATTGAATTACCCTGTTATACTAAATAGGTAAAATGAAAATTTTTGTTGTCGATGACGAAAGAATAATACGGGTTTCGCTCTCTGATGAATTAAGAGATGCAGGCTT
>JABINZ010000049.1 GCA_018698135.1 Bacteroidota bacterium | reverse complement strand
TGGGTTTTGCTGGGTTGATGTAGTTGCATCACCAAAATTCCATACATAAGTTAAGCTATCACCAACTGATGTATCGGTAAAAGTTACCATGTAATCAATACAACCAAGTTGACTGGGGCTATACATAAATCCAGCTTGAATAGGGCCGTATACAATAATCTCCTCAGTGGCAGTATCAATACCACATAAGTTACTATCTGTAAATGTAATGGTATATTTTCCTGGTGTGGTGTAAGTGTGAGACTGGCCAATTCCGATTGAAGACCATCCGGTATTGGTTCCATCACCAAAATTCCAATAGAAAAACTTAGTACCACTATAGCAATTGTATTGGGTCAGGTTTTGTAAAGTTACAGTTGTATTTGGATGACAGAAAACATTGTTATTTGCACTGATTTCTGCTATATCACTGGTATAGGCATTAATTGGCCCCCATGTGGTTTGCGTGCTGCCACAAGAATTAGTAGCCGAAAGTGTTACATAAATATTACAGTTTGTAACTACATAATTATGATAAATTGTGTCATTTGCATTGGTGTAATTATACGTTTCTGTTGATCCATCACCAAAGTTCCATGTAAACTGAGTACAGTCAGACACGTGTGATGAATTGTTTTTAAAACTAGAGACAAATGGAATACATCCATTAGAATGACCGTTGTCGGGACCGCCAATTCCCACTACAGGATACCTGAGATTGATTACTTTACCATAGAATGTTCTAAGGCAAGTATTCAAATCATTTGTTGTAACAATTAAATCGTAGACTCCGGTGGATTGGTAGGTATGAGATACGAGTCCATTTGGAAAAGGTAAAAGTGTATCTCCTTGAATGGAATTGCCGTCTCCAAAGTCAAAAGTATAATTGAGCAATGTGTCGGGGGAGGCAAAAGTGAGGTTTATAGAATCGGGGTCTGTAACCAGGGTAAGACACCTTGTCCAGGTTACAGTCTGTAGGGCTATCCCAAGATTATTATAAAATCTTATAGGTTGGCGGCCACTAGCAACGGTTATATTTTTTGAAGTTGTATATGTGCAATTTCCTTTTTTAATACTTAATGTGATAACATGATTCCCTGAAGTTGAAAATACATAGGAAGCTGTATCTGAATGTGATGAAAAAGTGCTATTTCCTACTTTCCACTTATACGTATTTCCAGTAGTTGAACCAGAAGTCGAATTGGTAAAAAGCATAGCAGAACCTAAACATATAGTATCTGAGACATTCGTGAAACTTGGGCTAATAGCATTTCGGATTGTTATCGTTTTTGAAACTGAATCGATGCATGATGCAGCTGTTATTGAAATTAATGTAATTGTATATGTTCCTGAAGTTTTACTAATTGAATTAGGAGTAGTGCTAGCTGAAGTTGTGTCAAATGCAGTATGATTAACATTCCAATAGAAAGTTGTTCCACTTAGACCAGATCCACTACTTGTATTTGCAAAGCTAATTGTATCTGGGCTTGAGCAACCAGAATTTGATAGTGTATAGGTAAACGCGGGTGAAAGCGTAGAACAGTTTTGTGATTTTACACTTTGTGCAAATAATAAAATTATAATACTAAGTATAATTTTGAATCCAGCTAATTTAGTCATCCTGTATGATGCAGATTTAGTGGTAATTATGCCAATAATCTTGGTCCGAACCAGTTTCTCAAGCTTCGACTTTTTAGGCATAGATATAGTATTTAATACTGTATAAAACATAGCATTATTGTTTTTAGCACACGCTTGTATGCGAAATTCAAAGTTTACGATTAGCGGAGAACCGCTGACAAAATGATAAATTCTTTATTGTTACAGGAGCTAAATTATGAAATCGCTATACCCACCTGCAAATTAATATGATTTCGGACCTTCAGAAAGCAGTGTAAGTAATACCATATCAATGATTTGTGAAGAGTGATATTTTTTGCAAAATGACGCAAAAAGTGCAATGAAAATGACACATTCTTGAAATATCGAAAAATGAGCTACTTAATTAAAGTAATTATAGACCACTTCTGGAACCAAATACTTTATTGATTTTCCATTGGCCAGAAGTTTCCTGATATGGGTGGAGGAGATATCTAATATGGGTAAGTTTACAATTTCAATCGAGTATGATGTGAATTCCTCAGGAATTTTGTAATCCTTCTTCCTAGGATAAACGTATGTTGTAAAATTATTGAGAATTTGCTGGTAGTTCTTCCATTGTGAAAAAGAATCAAGCGAATCAGAACCAATTAATAACTCAAAGCTATGCTCAGGATGTTTCTTTTGTAATTCAGATAAAGTATCAATTGTGTAAGATGGTATTGATAAGGAAAACTCAATATCGCAAAGTTTGAACTTTTCGTTTGACTTTATCGAATCTCGGACAAGATCTAATCTAAGATCAGCATCATTAAGTTCTTGTTGATCTTTAAGCGGATTGTGAGGGCTGACAACAAACCACAGCTCATCTAAGTCAATTTGATTAATAAAGCTTTGAGCAATGATTAAATGCCCCATATGAATGGGGTTAAAGGATCCGAAAAAGAGACCAATTTTCATTTATAAATCTATTATTCTTTGGACTAAACGTCTGACTTCTGTAATAGTATCACTGAGTTGACCATCATTATTAATACAATGATCAAAATTATTAGCGAATAACAATTCTTCCCTTGATTTTGCCAATCTTTTTAGCATGCTTTCTTCATTTTCAGTTGAACGCTTGCTTAGTCGTTTCAAAATATTGTCTTCATTTCCAGGGTGAACAAAGAACACAAAAGCTTCCGTTTTATATTTTTCTTTGATAGTAGTTGCACCATACACGTCAATATCCAGAATAGGTATTTTGCCAATGCTTATAATTCTTTCAATTTCAGCCCAAAGTGTACCGTAATATATATCTTGATAAACCTCTTCAAATTCAACAAATTCTCCTTTTGTAATTTTTTCAGTAAAAAGCGTGAGAGGAATAAAATAGTAGTCTTGTCCATCAACTTCATTTTTCCTTTTGTCTCGAGTTGTTGCAGATATTGAAAAAGCTAACTCTGAAAAATAGTTCAAGAGGTCTTTCACAATAGATGTTTTACCAGAACCTGAGGGACCACAAAATACGATGATTTTACGATGATTCATTACAAAATATTGGCTAATTGTTGTTTTATTTTTTCAAGATCGTTTTTCATTTGAACAACTATCTGTTGAATTTGAGAGTCGTTTGCTTTTGAACCTATGGTATTAATCTCTCTACCAATTTCCTGAGAAATAAAATTCAGTTTACGCCCATTTTCATTTTCATTGAAAACATCTCTAAAGTATGAAATATGTGTGTGTAACCTGTCAATTTCTTCGGTAATATCTAATTTCTCAAGGAAATATATTATTTCTTGTTCAAAACGATTTTTGTCGTAATCACCATTTAATGCTTCAGCTAATTTAGCTTGAAGACGTTTGTTTATAGCCTCTGTTCTATTGTCTTTTAAACCGTCAATTTGCTGACACTTATCTTCAATGGATTTAAGATTTAGTAAGAGTTCTTCTGATAATTTCACTCCTTCAGTCGTGCGGAACTTATTTACGTTTTCAATGGCTTTTTTGGTCGTTTGATAGATTTGCTCCCATTCTTTTTCATCTATTGAGCCATCCGAAATATCAGTTGTGAAAACATCCGGTAAATTTAATACGGTGCTAAATATTTGCTCATTTTTTTCATCCAAATCACTGGCAACGGATTTAACATCCTTGTAATATGCCTTAAATAATGCAGCATTAAATAATTTTTTATTTCCATCAATGTCAGCATTCTTAATATTTATCGTTGCATCAATTTTACCTCGGCACAATTCTTTTTCAATGAGTTTGTTCAACACAATTTCTTTCTCATTGTATTTTGAGGGAATCCGGATTTTCAGGTCAAACATTTTGCTGTTTAATGTTTTTATTTCTACTTTAACTGATAATTCTGGACTTTCAAAAATAGAAGAACCATAACCTGTCATTGATTTAAGCATATAATTGGTTGTTTTAATTATCTTTATTTATATATTTACTAAAATTATCAGTATTTAATAATTAATCTGCAAGATGAAAAGGAAAACCATTTCAAAGTTACATTTAGTATACTTAATTGCTGTAATTCCCTTCTGTTATTCTTCCTGTAAATTGCTGAATAACTCAGATAATCAAGAGAAATACGGTAATAGCGAGCAATCATTGCATATAATGTTTTACAATGTAGAGAACTTATTTGATACGCTGGATGACCCCAGAACAAATGATAATGATTTTTTACCTAACGGTAGTTATAACTGGCATTCTTATCGTTATTACGATAAGTTAAATAAAATTGCAAAGGTGGTTTTAGCCACAGGCGGATGGGATGATATTGATCTTATTGGCTTATGTGAAATTGAGAATCGGAAAGTATTAGACGATTTGGTTTTTCATACGCCACTGAAAAGTAATAAATATGAAATAATACATAAGGAGTCACCAGATCGAAGAGGAATTGATGTTGCATTATTGTATAGTAGGGATAAGTTTAAACCTCTTTACTATGCTTTTACAAAAATTATTTTTCCTTTTGATAGCTCTATTCGAACAAGGGATATATTATATGCTAAAGGAGTCGTGTTAAATAGAGATACATTGCATTTATTTGTAAATCATTGGCCATCCAGAAGAGGAGGCAAAGAAGTCAGTGAAAAAAGAAGAGTTTATGTGGCATCTGTATTGAGAGAAAAAGTGGATTCTATTTTAAAGCACAATGCTTCCAGTAACATTGTCATCATGGGAGATTTCAATGATGAACCAATGGACAGAAGTATACAAGAAATTTTGAATGCTGGATTTGATAGTATTGACTTTACTTCAAGCAATTTATATAATACTTGCTATCAGTTTAAACAACAAGGAAAAGGAAGTTATAAATACCGTTATGAGTGGAACCAGCTCGATCAGTTTATTGTTTCATCCAACATGCTGAATAATACTACCTCCCTATCATTAAAACCATCAGATGTGGATTTGTTTAGTCAGGATTGGTTATTAATTGAAGATAGTAAATATACTGGTAAGAAACCTTTTCGGACATATTTAGGACCTCGATATCAGGGTGGATATAGCGATCACCTCCCAATCCATATGACAATATGGATTGGGAAATAATACACGTATTTTGTTTGTATGCTAAGTTGTAAATGCAGCAATTATTCCTAGAACAGCAACACCTACGGCAACTCCAATAAATATTATTTGAATATTGAACCAAGAAGTAAGATGGTCTAATGCAACCACGAAGTGGTCTATATCATCTCCTTC
>JABINZ010000048.1 GCA_018698135.1 Bacteroidota bacterium | reverse complement strand
ATGAGAATTGAAGAGAAATATCATAAAAATACCATCCTATGCTGTGAAAAAAAGAAAAAATCGGATGGAATCAAGAAAAAAACACAAAAAAAAAGGATGAAAATTTAAACATTATAGAATAATTGGTTTTGCAACGGTCTTCAAACGTATTATTTTGAATTAAACAGCTGTCTGTTCTATTAATGCGTATACCGTGATTATTTGCTTTACGAAAATAATTATTTTGAATGACAAATTCCTGTGCATCTTTAGCTGTATGGATTGCCGAAATATATATATGATCATCACCCCCTATAAAAGTGTTGTTGGATATATTAATATACTCTGACTTGATGGTGTTTTGAGTTAAATATATGGCCTGACAGCCATAACTATTTGAATCAAGAATAAACACATTGTTTTGAATGGATAAGTGATTTGTTCCATAGGACAAATAGATGAGTGTGGAGCCTCCATTTGAATTTCCTTTAAAAGTGATGTTTTCAATGTTTATATAATCTGCACTCATAATTCTTAACAATCGATAGCTTTTTGCTACCAGAAACACAGAATCCTTATCAACTCCTTTGATATATATAGGTTGAGTTTTGGAATGTCCTGAGATGAAAGGAATAAAGGCATCTTCATAATAGGTTCCAGCATGTATTAGAAATGTGATGGTGTCGCACATGCCTTTCTCAACTAAAGTTGCCAAGCCTTCGGTTAGGGTGCTAAAGTCAGCCTGACTTCCGCCAATATGATAGGTGCCCGCTAGTATGTTCTGAATATTATTAAACGACAGAGAGTCGTTGTATGGGTTTAAGTCAGTTATGGAGTCATTAATAAGCGAATGAATAAAACTGAAACTATCATCTGTTGATCTAGTGAAATCATACATTCCCATTGAAATATGGGCTGTATCGCCTGGACTTATATGCTTATTGAAATAAACACTATTTTGCCTTGCACTATTCGCAAACCAAATTATTGAATCACTTTTAATGGTATCTGCACCCACATTTTTAACAGCTATTTTAATGGGTTGACTGGAAGGGCAGAAGGAGTTCAGTGGAGAAAGGAACGATTGCATGGCTAAATCATATTGTAACTTGTCCAGTTCATAAGCACCCATGGTAGGAGATATTCTTGCTGAGTCATAAAAATCTGTTGTTACCAATGGGAAAGTTGTTCCAAAATTCAGATGATAAGCATGGTGTTTAATGTCAACAATTGAATCGAATATTGGGTTGAAGAATACAGAATGTTGATCATAACCGGATAATACCTGCCAATCTGAAAACTTTTTAATATAACCTGCTGAAGGATGTCGGGCAATTGTATCACATGCGGTATAAAAGCTGTTGTAATCGCAATCCGAATAGTATAGTGAGTCATATAATTGTATGGCTAAAGCATTATTATTAACAACTATATTATTTAAAAATCGGTTATTATATCCTGATCCTAAACCTGCACTCATGCCTGTGGAATTCGTATTCGGACCATAACTTATGTTTTTAACTCTAAATGTATTGTGTACAATATCCAAATAGGTGCTACCCGAAGTTGCAAATGCGGAATTCTCATTAATACTACCTGAACCAACAACAACATCAACAATATTATTTGCTACCAGACCTCTATTTGTAGGAGTTCCATTGAAACTAATACCAAGTCCAAAATTAAAAGTATGATGATTCAAATAAATTCGATTTTTTTCGATTGATAATGTGCCTTCAACCGAACCACATACAATTCCCTTAAAGGAGGGAAGGCTTTGGTCCACTCCTCTAATATAATTATTTTGAATTTTCAGGTTAACTATTCTCATAAGGTTTACAGCTTCCTTTGAGAAAGAGTCAAATGTATTTCGCTCAATTGTTAGGTTTCGACAATAATAATCTTCGTGACAGAAAATAAATATGGATGAAGATCCTCGTCTGAAATGATTGTTCTTAATAGTTATGTGGTTGAGTGTGTCAACGGTGGATGTACTAAAAAGATATTTAATTATTCTTCCATTATCTCCATAATTAAAACTGGGATTATAACCCCCCAGCAACATGTTGTTTTCAATGACCAAAGAATCAATTTTTCCATCAAGTAGTATTAATTGAGAATAATCAGGATGGTCAGCTTTTAAAGTAAGATTTCGTAGAATTATGTTTTTTGCGCCATTCAGGTGAAAAATATAGTTATCGTATGTGCCATTATGATGAATTGTAACTTTCGAACTATCCCCACTTTTAGACTGGAATGTGATTGTATTCGTTGGGGAAGAACCAACAATCTTATTTATGGTTAGCTGCTCATTATAACTTCCATCCTGGATATTAAAAACCACTGGCCCTGAAATGCCATGAGTGTCTAAAGCAGCAGCTGCATTTGTTATAGTTGTATAATCAGCATTTGTAATTCCAATTTCGTAGGAGCCTGATAAGCTTTGTGATAAAGCTATATAGGTGAAGCTAAAAAAACAAAGTATAGAGAGAGTTAATTGCTTTTTCATGATTATTTGTAAATAACAAGTTCTTTAATGATAATAAAGTCAGAAGTTAAAACTTTTATAAAATAGATTCCAGCCCCTAATTGAGAAACATTTATTGGTAGCAAATTGCCTTTAATGAATCTTGGTGATGGTAAGTTGAATTGCTTACCAGAAGCATTAAAAATGGTTATACTGATAATTTCAGGAATATTTGAATCGAAACGAAGCGTAAATTCACCATTATTTGGATTTGGATATATTTTAAGCTTGTTGTTAAGTGTGTATTGTTGCTCATCAATACCACTATTGTTTATTATACTAGAGTCCAAATTCGGATAGATTAATACTTCATTTTCGTTTGCAGTTTGTGCCTTAACATTGTTGATCTCAAATAGTAACAATTTATCAGGATCAATGTTTTCAGTTAAAACAAAATGGATGCTTCCAATTTGCCCATACCCATTTACATAATCTTGCTGATCTGTTCTGCTCATGGCCATATCTATCTTATCCGAAAATGTCTTCTGAAAGCTAAGTAAATCAATTCCAGTAGTTCCTAGCCAGGAATTGTTGAATGAAGTTTCGATTTGCTTATTTGCGAAAAGCTGTGAATTGAAATTTAAGGTAAACGCAATTCCATATAATCGATCAATTTGTTTATCTAATGAACCCAACATAATAGGTGCTGTTATTGTGTCACCTGATTTTGGATTTTCAGGTAAATCGATCCAAATAGGAGGATCTGTACTTCGGGCATTATTTGTTATTTCTGCCCTGTTCGACCCATAATTCAGATGAATTGCCAAGGTGTCGCTACTTCCAATGTCTCCATCTCCATCTCCATCAATATGTTTATAGTCACTGCCATTGGCTAAGTTTTGTAACCAAAATGGGGCAGCTTGAGGAGTCCAGTTTGTTGAGGGGGAAGGCCGTATATAGCCAGTACTTCCAAAAGCAACTCCCACTGCTAAAATATCCAAATTATTTACAATACTATCTTTGTTTGCATCACCAGGATATACCGGATCTGGATCGTGTTTATAAACTAAACGCTGAATGGTATTAAAAATAGTACTATTTCCCAATAGGTCTTTGGCCTGAAAGTTAATTGTATCTGTTTCGAGGCGATTGCTAAAAACGGATCCTGTTATTAGAACAGTATCAAGTCCAATGCAACTATCAAAAGCTATAAATCCTGAATCGGTATAATTATCCAAAAGATTAATTGTTACTGAATCGTTTCCTTTTAAATAGAGGATTGGTGGAATATTATCTGGACTTACAATTATTGTTCTTTGTTGCTGAATTGCGCTATTGCCAAATCGATCACTTACATTATATTTAACCCAATACGCTCCATGAATCATTGAGTTGAAATTGCTTGTAATGGTCAAACTATCTGTCAAATTTCCATCAATCATATCATATGCTGAGGCACCTAAATCTGTGTAAGCTGTATCACATTGAGCCAGATATATAGTGTCTTTTCCAAACATTGAAATTACAGGTGCAATTGTATCTGCTTGAACATTAATAAAACAAGCATGATAAAGTGTGTCTTTTATGGCTCCTTGTGAAGCAATTAGTTGCACATGATAGCAGCCTGTGTCGTTAAATACAATTTTGGGATTATTGGAATTTGGATAACCGGAAATAGCCGTAAAGCTAGTTGGTTGAATATCCCACTTTATTCCTGTGGTATAGCATTTTGAGGAATTGAACAAATCAACGGTGTCGGTTTTAAGTACAGGGAAATTATTGGAGGTATAAAAGTCAGCTGCAATACTAACAATTCGGAATACTTTGGTAAACGTATCAGCATGCTGACAATTCCTCGCAATTAGTTTTATGGTGTCTATACCAATAGTCATAGGAGTGAAGGTATAATTTTTTGCTTCACTTACTAATTGATTGTTGTAAAACCAACTGTATTTAATGATTCCATCTGCTATTGTATTATTTGATATGACCGCCAGATTTCCACGGCAAAAAGTATCTGGACAATCTATTGAAATAATTGGTTTTTGATAGGCATAATTTGATTCATCAGCACCAAGTGTTGCTAATATACCACATCGGGCATCTCCATCAATATCGTATAGCACTCCCAGATTTACTCCTGATAAAGCTTTGTAATTACTATCCAAGTGCAGATTAGTAGCTGAAACAAAATGTGGATCTTTATTTAGCTTATAATTTAATAATGAATAACCTTTATTGGTATAGCTGAAAAACTGGTAGAATGTGTAGGCAGTCGTATTAATAAAAAACTTTTTCGGATCCATACCATAGTAAAAATCGTTGTGATTAAAACTTATGTTTGAATTCGTGTTTTCATACTTAATGAGTTTTGCTTTGTCTTCTGCTATCAACAGATTATTAACCAAAGCAATATCATTATTCCAACCACCATAAATAAGTAAAAACGATGAATCTGCTATGGTTGTCACTAGTTTGAATGTATTATGATAAAAATTAATTTTTGCGGAGGTTCCTAAAAACAGTCCATAAATATCACTTGTTTGCGAACCACTATTACAATAAAAAAAATTGTTCAGAAATAGCGATGTATCGTTTGCATTGAGATTTTCATCATTAATACTTGCTGCAATTGTAAAATTATGGATTTTATTATTCTGAATTATTGATTGCCTGCATTTAACCATCTTCATGCCTGTTGTCGAAAAACTGGAATCGCCAATTATCGTATTATTTTCAATAAGGCAACTATCCGTTAGA
Organism: Bacteroidota bacterium; assembly: GCA_018698135.1. Taxonomy (NCBI): domain Bacteria; kingdom Pseudomonadati; phylum Bacteroidota; species Bacteroidota bacterium. The sequence continues at coordinate 1,595 of JABINZ010000048.1, read as the reverse complement.
TAAAGAAATATTGCATTATTTTCAGCATATTCAGAATAATTATTTAGAATTTTTATATACTTTGATGTTCCAAGATAAGAGTTCCCATATACATGTATGTGCTCAGTACCATCAATAAACGTATTGTTCTCAATTAATATATGATCTGAATTCGCATACAATTGATACACTTTTACCATGACGGTACTGTGAGCAATAGAAAACCCTTTAAAAATATTATTTCTGATAATGACATGGTGTGAGTTATTTGTGATCTGCAGTAATATAGACCATGCATTTGCTTGATTATATCCTTGGAAAGTAATGTTTTCAATAAGTATATGACTTGCCTGAGATATATTTAAAATAAAATTACTGCTTGGATTAAGGAATACAGTATTTTTATTTTCACCTCTGATAATTAGAGGAGTACTAGCAGATAGTCCGCTAACTGATGAAACTTCAGCTTCCTCATAATAGGTCCCGGCTTTTATCAGAAATGTTACCGTATCGCACATTCCTTTTTCTGCTAAATAACTACATGCCTCTGTTAAGCTGCTGAAGTCTGCTTGATTTCCACCAATGGTATAGGTGCCAGAAAGCTGTTTTGGGAAATTGTCAAACACCAAAGTATCATTGTATTTGTTTAAATCAAGTATACTGTCATTGATAAGTGAATGGTAGACTTTAAGGTCATCATAAGGACGTGCATTGAATTGGTAATTATTGAGGACAATGTGTGCAGTATCTCCGGGATTAATTGGATTATTGATGACTGTATTTTGTTGTTGTGTTCCATTTACAAACCAAAACAAAGTATCAGATTTTATGGTATCCTGACCTTCATTTGCAACTAATATCCTTATCGTTTGACTTGAAGGACAGAACGTATTTGTTGGTGATATAATTGATCTTATTGCTAAATCAAAATCAGCATCTTTAAGTTCATAAGCTCCAATTGTCGGATGTTTTCTTTGAGAGCCAAAATAGTCAGTTGAAACATTAGGATAATTTACACCGATGTTTAGTGGATAAACATAATGTTTAATGCTTTTTATTGAATGGAAAGTAGGGTTAATGAATACAGAATGACTATCATGTTGTGTGACACTTTTCCAGCTTGAATAAGAGTAGTATTTATAAGAATTGTATCTGGTGAAAGTATCTGAAGTTGTAAAATAACAGTTATGGTTACATTGAGCAAAAAATGTAGGTTCAAAAAAACCACTTATTAAAGCAGTATTGGTTATTACAATATTATTCAAAAATCTATTTTGAGTTGACATATTACCTGCAAACTGGAGCGCTTGAGAATAAGGGATGTATATATTACTGCCGTAAACTACCTTTATAGTGTTGAATACAAAATCAGTGTATTTATTGTTGTATGAAGAAATTCCTCTGGAGTTTTGAGAAATGTTATTAAACCCAATAACTGTAATAGAATTATTTACAACCCGACCACGATTGCTTGAACGGGAGTGTAAATCAAACTCTGTCTGGTTATAATTTCCTTTAATTTCAAATTTATAATAATATTCATAATGCTGTTGTAATGTTGGTAACTTTTAGCTTTAGCGTTTAAAAAGTTATCAATATTTCAATGGCTTTGGTTT
>JABINZ010000047.1 GCA_018698135.1 Bacteroidota bacterium | reverse complement strand
GAAAAAGTAACTCTAAATGCTATGGTCAATTTAAACCGGCAGAGGGTGGTCACATTAGTCCGGCAGAGGGTGGTCAGTTTGCCCCGGCAAGGGTGGTCAGCTTAAACCAGCAAAGGGTGGTCAGTTTCATCGGCCTGTCCATTTAACATCTTGTAAATCATTCTTGATTTACTACTCGTTTCTTGCTTTTCAGTCGTTTTACATTGTAGGAGTAGGATTAAGATGAAAAAGGGTGAAAGGATAATAACAATTCTTTTCATTTTGACGAATATTTTATAATTTATTTGTATTTGCCAACGATATTGTTACTGCTTTGTCTTGTCCTGAAACTCAACATAATCAATGTAATTATTTTTATTGATTTTAAAATATTACAACTAATCGAAAGACCAAATATTTATCCTTGTGTACTCAAACCTATCCCTAGCCATCCATTCCGCCCCATCTTTGCTTTCTTGTTTCTCAAGTACAAATCCAGTATCAGTCATTTCGCTAAATTCAAATTTCACAAATCTATATTGAGTTTCTTCTTTGGCAATATTTACTAATTCAAATACTAGTTTATCCTCTACAAAATCTCCTTCAAAAACCTCATGATTTGAGCCAAATGAATTATATGCAGCTAGTCTATATTTTTTTGTCCGACTATTATAGGTAAAGGTAAACACCCTGTCCATTGGAAACATCCGCTCATAGCTAATGTGTTCAGTCAGCATGTTTTGATCATAAATACTACTTATCATCGAACTTACAGAATCAATTTGCATGAAAGTACCTCTGCGTGTCATGGCTTTCACCAATACACTCCACTTGCCTCCTAGAAATGCAAGTTTCTCCATTTCTGGGTTTCTTTTCAGCACTAATTTGCTGTTATCAAATTCGGTATTGATTTTTATCTTTTCAATTTCAAGAATTCTGTTCCTAATGCTAAAAGTCCTTTCTACGTAAAATGGGAAAAGCACTCCATTCACTTTTCTAAAGTCATCAAAATAGGTTTCGCAAGGAGATGGCCAAGCAAAATCAACCCATTGTGATTCGCACTTAAACTCCAAATAGGTTTCTGTATTCAAATACCATATTTCTTCCTGCATATTATTTCGAATAAGTTTTAAAGCAAATACTTTTTCACCATCAACTTCTTTTTCGCCAAGGTACTCAACCTTATAGCCCTTTTCTTTGTACTTATGGAAAGGTGTAACCATATCTGCTTTTTGCATCATAACACCTACTTCTGTTTTATTAAGCTGACGAGGGAAATCAATTTCTTGCCAAGGATCAATTGTCCATCCATTTTTTCCATCAAAAGCCTCAAACACTTTGTATTTATCTAAACGTAAATCAGCATAATAACTTCCATCATTTCTTTTGAAAGCTGTATAATCATCAACTTCACTAAAAGCAGTGAACTTCCCTGTGATTTTCATGGTTTGAATGGCGGCTATTTTCTTTGCACCACCATGGGCATCGATATGTTTCTTGATAATATCTTCTACATTCTGAGAAAAAGTGAAGAAAGAAATTAGGCATAGACTTAATACCATTCCAATTTTATAGATTTTGTTCATTGTGTTTTTCGTTTATTGTTTGTTCAAATATCAAATAATCCACTGTTAGATAAATCGACTTCCTCTTTTAGCCCCTTCCCTAAAGGGTGAATCGGAAATCAATTTGCACCCCCGCCTGAACAATGTCGGGCAGGCTATAGGGTTGGGGCAGATAAATTGATTTTCGCTATATATTTTTGAGTTTCTTATTAAACACATATTGTTCATAATAAAAAGATTACTTCAATTTGTAACAAGCCATTTCTGTCAGATTTCGCAGATATATTTTCCCATTGGCATATGATGGAGCTGTCCATGACTTGCCATTGATAGCCTGAAAATCGCTTAATTCAGTATAAGCATCAGCTACCGCTTCCACTAAAATCAGTTTCCCTTGATCTGATAGAACTAATAATTTATCATCAACTAAAATCAAACTCCCCTTACCAAAACCACGTTTTGTCCATTTTTTTGCTCCATCAGTCGAAGAAATACATTGCAAAGCAGCTACATTGAAACCGTATATAAAACCCTTATAATGAACTGACGTACTCCAATGATTTTTCATCGTTGAACTGTTCATTACTTCTTTAACTTCAGCTCCATTTACTTCAACGATAAAGCTACCGGTACTACTTACGGAAGAAACAAAAAGCTTATTTGGTGCAATAAATAAAGGAGCTGCAGTTGGTCGGCTTAAGGGCATTTTATATGTCCATAGTGATTCTCCTTTTGCATTAAAAGCATATAAATTATTTCCATTTGCAAAAATGATTTGATTCTTTTCATCAATTCTTGCAACTATCGGTGAACAATAGGACGGTTGTCCTGTTGATTTTGCCCAAAGCTGCTTTCCAGTTGCAGGATCAAAACCCATAAAGGCATTTTCTTCTTTTCCACCAACTTCGAGAACCAATACGCCATCAACAATGATGGGAGATGATGAAAAGCCCCAACGAGGAACAGGACTGCCATACTCTTTATGAATATCAACTGTCCAATCAATTTTTCCGTCTTTCAATGATAAAGCGACCAGTTTACCAAAGGACGTCAAACAATACATATGTGTACTATTTAATGCTGGAGTTGAGCGAGCTCCATCTCCCCAGTCATCAACATCAATAAATATTGAATCAAGTTTTGTTTTCCAAAGCTCAGCACCAGTATGGGCATTAAAAGCAATAGCATATTCATCTCCTGAAACACTATCAATTTTTTCTCCAGCTAAGGTGTAAATCTTATCGTCAGCAATTAATAGTTCTGAAAAAGAAGTACCCAAATCTTTTTTCCAAAGAATTTCAGGGCCTTTTGCTGACCATTTTTCCAATAATCCAGACTCTGAAGAAGTTGCGCTTCTATCATTTCCCCTGAATTGTTGCCAGGATGCCTGACTTGTACTTTGAGAATGTGCAGTTTGAATCTGCAGGAATAGAAATGTCAGAAGCAGACTTTTAATAAGTATTTTTTGCATTTTAAGGATTTTTAATAATTAAGTGTTTATTGTAATTGCGGTAAATATACAAAAAGAAGAAATAGTGTGTAACATTTTGACTGTCTATGATTTAGACAAATTAATTCGCAAATAATTACGTGCCAAAAATGTAATAAATTTGAAGTCAAAATATTATTAAATGAAAGCAATAATAACAGGAGCAACCGGAATGGTCGGAAAAGGTATTCTTTTGGAATGTCTCGACCATTCAGATATAACTGAAGTCTTATCAATATCAAGAAAAGCAATAGGTATAGAACATCCGAAATTAAAGGAGTTAATTCATTCTGATTTCTCAGAATTTTCTTCTGTTAAGGAGCAGCTAAAAGGTTATGATGCATGCTATGCTTGTATGGGGGTAAGCTCAGCTGGTATGAAAGAGGAACAATATACCAAAATGACTTATGGTTTCACTTTGGCTCTAGCCAATGAGCTTTACCATATGAATCCTGAAATGACTTTCAACTATGTTTCAGGTGAAGGCACCGATTCGTCTGAAAAAGGCAGAAGCATGTGGGCAAGAGTTAAGGGTAAAACTGAAAACGATCTGCTGAAAATAGGTTTTAAGCAAGCGTTTATGTTTAGACCAGGGGGTATTATTCCCTTAAAAGGCGTTCTACCAAGTAGTAAATTGTACAGACGTTTGATCAAATATTTAATGTGGCTACTAATACTCATGAAAAAGCTTTTTCCTAAGTCTATTGTTGATACAACCCAAATAGGATTGGCCATGATTAATAGTACGAAACATGGCTATGACAAAAAAATCATCAGACCATTTGATATTCAAGTATTGGCAGGAAAACATGAAAAATAAGAATATCGTATTTATTGCCAAAAGTTTAGATGGATACATAGCCGACAAAAATGGAGGGTTGGAATGGCTCCATAGCATTCCAAATCCCGACAATATAGACATGGGTTATACTGACATGATCAATCGAATTGATGCCGTCCTTCTGGGTCGAATTACTTTTGAGGTTATATGTGGTTTTGATATTGATTGGCCTTACAATAAACCAGTATTTGTATTAAGTACTACCTTGAAAAAAGTCCCAGTAAAACTTATTGGAAAAGTAGAGTTTATAAATGGTTCGATTAAGGAGATTGTCAAAACACTAAACGAAAAAGGATTCCACAAGCTTTATATTGATGGAGGAACCACCATTAATAGTTTTCTCGAAGAAGATTTGATTGATGAAATGATTTTAACGACCATTCCAATTTTGTTAGGAGGAGGAATCCCTTTGTTTAAAGATTTTTCAAAACCATTGGAATTTGAACACATTAAGTCTGAAGTATTTTTAGATGCGATTGTTCAAGATACCTTTTGTAGGAAAAAATAATTTCAGAAAAATCAAAATGAATCGTCATTGCATTCCCAATTCATCAGGAGAAACAATCTCATTGACGTGATAATTAGCTTGCCACTAACACATTTATTAGCTTGTCACACCCTCCGTTTTTCACAAACTCTGAATGCTCCTCAACTGAATCAAATTTTTTACCACATATTTTGTGACATTCCATTTCGTAATCTGTTTCCTTGTAGAAAGTATCTAATACTTTTTCTAACTCTTTATCTGAAGTTGTGTATTTATATTCACCTTGCTTAACACGAGCAAGTGTTTTCATCCATATAGCAGCCGATAATGCTCCACATCCGTTTCCGCTAAGTCCTAATCCTCCAGCAAAGCCAGAAACTAAAATCTGTTGCTGCTCATTGCCTCCCATTTTTTTAATCACTTCAGATGCACAACTTAGTGTTGTAGATGTGTTGCTTTTCAGAGCTAAACTCAAGCCTCCATTGGCAGCATCAATTGCATCAGGAGCCCATTTCCCTGCCAATTTAAAGCAGTAGAGAAACTTACCCGACAACATATATTTTGCGAAACTGATTTTATTCTGCCAGTCGCAACTGGCAATATCAGCACACTCAATACTTTTGGCTGTTTTTTCGAACGATCTCATAATTACTTGTGTAGCAACTATTGTTTGCTCCATTGCTTTATCAGTACTTTCAAATCGCCTGAAAGCTTCTGCGCCTGCGCCCATTGAAGCACCCCAGAGCATTCCGCATTGAAATCCTTGTTGTGCTATGCCTCCTGCTAAGGGATCAATGGCATGTTCCTCATCCTCCATAGGGTAGCCATTTTCCCGATTTAAAATATGAAAGAATGTACGTGAACAAGTTCCCTTTTTCATAAATGTCCGCTTGGCTTTTAACTTCACTTTTTGTGCTTTAATTGCTTTCATGTGTTTTGTTATTCTTCATTTAATGAGTACCCGTTTAGTGGTTGAAATTTCATAAGTCAACTTCTACAATCGGTTTTATTAGTACATTTCTGAATGATTTTGCTTCGTGTGTCTTTGTGTGTTCTTTGTGCATCTTCGTGATAGAAATTTTTACACGAAGATTCATGAAGAAAATGAAGATTCACGAAGTTTTATAAAATTCATTTATATCCTAAATTGAGCTAAATTCATCAAATTAGTATTTCTTTTTTAACCGCTAAACAGGTTAATGAGCATTCATTTTTTCTTCCAATCCAAATAAATCAAATGGCTCTATACTAAAGATCTCATTGAAAAGAAAATAAAGTGCTACAATAAAAATTACGTATGCAATGACTATAAATAGTTGAGCAAGTGATGTCTTCTGAATAGGCTGCCTGTCTTTAATTTCGCATACTTCTCCCGGACAATATTGAACCTTATCTTTAAAAAACCATGGATACACTTTACAACCCAGACAAATACCAAATGCTGATTCAAAAAACAAGAATATTAGACAGATGAAACAGATTAAACCTGAGATGGGGCTAAATGAATTTACAATTACAACCAGTACTAACATTATTACAGCCAATACGATTCCTATTTTCCAGGCAAACTTTTTTTGCCTTGCTCCCACATATTCCGGTGTTTGATTCCGCACAATCCACTTCCCAATAATTAGTGTTGGGGCAAACTTTGGATTAATTAAAACCCTAATTAGCATATCGACAAGAAAAATAATGATCGCATACTTAAGCAGTGTAAAATCGCCTTGTGCGGCATTACTTATTGAAACAAACATCAATAAAAACAGTATTCCTGCTGCTGCTCTTATTTCTCTTTCATTTAATACGGGGATGTCATATCCTTCTACATCCTCTCCAAATTTTATTATTTTATTCATTTTTCCTTCGTTGATTTTGTTGTTGAATCTTCAAGAATGTAGGTAAATACCGCATCCAAGGAAGTGTTAAATACATGGGCTATTTTAAAAGCTAATGCAAGCGTAGGAGAGTATTTCCCCTTCTCAATGGCAACAATAGTTTGTCGGGTAACACCCACTTCATCGGCTAATTGTTGTTGAGTCATTTCATCTGCATGAAAGCGAAAGGTTCGGATATTGTTGTTTATTCTGCATTTTTCCATCCTAAAACCCCCTTTTGTAGTAATATAATTTAATAATTTCCTCTAACATGGTGGAAAGCAATCCAGATACAACCAGCGTTACAAACATGACCCAAACTTTCATTCCAAGAGCCTGAGATCCCATTGCAAGTATGAATCCTGCCGCAAAAATCCAATGAGATAATTTTAGCGCTTTCAACTCTATTAACTTATCTCTTTCATCATTAATCTTTGGCTCATCTTCATTTGCCATTATTTTATTGATGATTGCAAATAAAATATGCATGATTATTTGAGCTACAATTGCTACAGGAATCATCAACATAAAGGTTTTCCCCCAGAATTGTAAATCATTAACAATTTCAGGATTACCCACGACTTGCCTTTTGTATATGTAAAAGGTATAAAAAACAAAAACCAGTATGGTTGTAACCAAGCTTACTAATATTCTTCTTTCTCTTGTTTCCATTATTATTCACTATTCTTTTATCATTTGTATAAATATTTCGACACAAAGATAATTATATTTTACATTGTGTCAAATATTTTTTACATTTATTTTGAAATTTCAAAATAACAATTCATGGAGAGCTTTGTGAAGAGGCCGAATACTGAACTTAATAACCCAAGCTCAGGTTAATAGGATAGGGAAACAATAGAAATTAATTCAAAAAAAAACCTGTCAATAACGACAGGCTTTAATGATTCTATGTCAAAAAGTAAATTAAGATACTTTGACATTTACTGCGTTCAATCCCTTAGGACCTTCTTCCACTTCATAACTTACTTTATCTCCTTCAGAAATATTATCAATTAATCCATTTTGATGAACAAAAACATCCTTACTACCATCATCTGGAGTAATAAATCCAAATGCTTTAGAGTTGTTGAAAAATTTTACTGTACCGTTACTCATATCTAATTATTTAAAATGAAAGGCAAAATTAAGATAATATATTTATAATCTGAATTTTACATGAAAACAATAACAGAAAAGTTTGAAAATGCAATTTTATTATCCATATAATAAAATGATTAAACTTTCCTAAATCAAGCTGAATCCCAAAAAATACTAGAGGAAATAGAGACTGGTTTTTGGAAGCATCACAAACGAATAAAGCAATCCTTCAAAACCATAAATTGCCTTAATACGCTTATTTTAGATGAATCAAGACCGTTGCAAAACCAATTATTCTATAATGTTTAAATTTTCATCCTTTTTTTTTGTGTTTTTTTCTTGATTCCATCCGATTTTTTCTTTTTTTCACAGCATAGGATGGTATTTTTATGATATTTCTCTTCAATTCTCAT
>JABINZ010000046.1 GCA_018698135.1 Bacteroidota bacterium | reverse complement strand
TCACAAATAAATTCAATCTTTTGTTCCATAATCGTTGTGTCTTTCCAAGGCATAGTAATCTGATTTTTTCTTCAAATTACTAGCTAAAAAGTGTAAACGATGTCCCTTTAACTTTGTAAACGATGTCCCTTTACCGTACCATACCCAGATAGTTGTACTGAGTGCACATGCTTCACAAGAAGAAATGGATAGAGCCATTAATATTGGTTGCAAAGCTTTCCTTTCCAAACCATTTCAACCGAACGAATTGGTTGAAAAAATAGCCAGTTTATTGGTTTGTTGTTAATGATTAAACATTGTCCAGAAGATATCGGTTTATTCTTCATAGAAAGGTCGATGACATTCCAAAAATGTTTTGAAGAATTATTAAGTTTCCATCCAATATAATTTCGATATTCGCATACATAAAAAAATAGCTGCTATTTTAGCTATTTGCAATTTGAGTTTTGTTATTTGAATATTGAGATTTATTAAAAGCGGGGTGTGGCGCCCGCCTGAAAAATTCATTCGGGCAGGCCCGTCCGAACGGGTTCATCCGGGCGGACAGCCTGGTAGCGCATCCCGAAATACTTTCGGGCAGGTCGGGAGTTCAATAGATTGATGTAAATCATTTTGCAAATTGTTATTTGAGTTTTGTTATTTGAAATTTATAAAAGCGGGGTGTGGCGCAGCCTGGTAGCGCGCTTGACTGGGGGTCAAGAGGTCGGGAGTTCAAGTCTCCCCACTCCGACATTGATTATCAAAGCCTTATGAGTATTTAATTCGTGAGGCTTTTTTATTATATACACAAATGAAGCTAACGAAACATCGAAACATATCTATTTTACGCTAAACCACGCAATAGTCATAACTAATTTACGGCTAACCCTAAAATGGTTGCTTAAGTCTCTACACTCCAATATTGATTTTCAAAGCCTTATGAGCTATTTTTCATAAGACTTTTTTTTATTTCTTTTCTGAATCCAAAATAATATATTGAGTATTTCAAATATGTAGTATATTGCATGTTCAATCTATTAAGTAATTAAATGCATGAATTGGTGAATAAAGTTTTTGTTTTTACATCCTATTAACCTAGAAAAATGACAAATTTGAAAAAATTCAATCTGCTGCTCCTTATATCAATGATGATTATTTCTTCTTCCTTTACAGTTTTAAGCCCTGTAAATGCTCAAGAAATTGTAAAACACGATGTTTCGGCAGCCACCACTACCGCTACTTTTTATACTTGGGATTATATACTTTCTCCCACAACTAAAAAAGTGATTGAGTATTTTATAGTGAAAGATGCTTCGGGTACAATAAAAACAGCGTTTAATGCTTGTGATGTTTGTTATGGATCCCATAAAGGCTATAAGCAGGTAGATGATAAAATGCAATGCAATAACTGTGGGAATAAATATGAAATCAGTAAACTAGGTACTGCCGGAAGCGGAGGATGCTGGCCCGGCTATATCCCCAATACTATTGATGGTGATCAGATTGTTATCAATGAATCTGACCTGGAAGTAGGTGAATATTATTTTCTAGTTGTCACTTATTCCGATATTCAGAAATCGAAATTACCTGAATTTATTGTTTGGCAAGATGCAGATCAAATGATTCTCAACATGCCCACTACTTCCCAAAGATCAATTCGTGTTATTGGACTCAGTGGACAAATTCAGCATCAAATGCAAACGGATAAAAAGCAAGTTATCATTCATGTTTCAGCTTTTAAATCAGGATACTATTTTGTACAGATTGAAGAGAATGGAAAAAGTATTACTGAAAAAATCTTTATCTATTAACCTGAGTTCGGGATAAGATATAACTCACAGAAAACTAATGGGGCATTAGATTTGGGCTTATAATCATGCAGTTATAGCATGCTATTTCAAGTGATTTTAAGTTCAAAGATGATGTAAATTAGCTTTCCCATTTATGGGTTTCGATGATTAGCCCATATACTACCTCAAATTTCCTTGAATTATCCAGATAGTACTTCGAAAATTGGAGTTGTCTATGAACTAATCATCTGAAACTGTGAGCAAAGCTTATCCCGAACTCAGGTTATTAACTCTGGTTATTCGTTTTTGTGATCTCTGTATTTGCAGCATGAATGTAGTTTAGCATACTTTTTATCAGTGGCTTTATAACTTTGGTTATCATGTCCAATTTTTGCCAGACTCTGCATTAATTGGTCAACATTTGGTTTGTCGAGGTATTTGATCGTCAACATCTTTGTATCAATATTCCAACCTGCCCATTTTACATCTTTGCTTTTCATTGAGGTAACAACAATTCTCTCTCGGCACATGTCACAGATTCCATTCACATGAAAAGAGTCTGATTTGTACTCAATATCATCCAGTAAAAAAGGTGTTTCCTTATTAGTAAGGTTTAATTTCTTGGCAAGACTAATTGCAAAGGCATATTTATTGGAAAGCTGAGGAAAGCCAATGCTATTTAAATTTTTGTGGACAGGCTGATTATAGGTTAAGCCCAATTCCCAATCATTGTACACAGCAGTAATTCGAGGAACTAAAAACAGGACATTACCTCCTGTTGCTTTTATTTCAAGTCCATTATTATTGGCCATTGCACGATATTGTTCTCTGACTTCAAGACTAGTTTTAAGCCAATCATTAAGCTGATAGCTTGCAAATAGAGAAACCATATACAGATTACCGTATTTGTAATTAATGGTTCGCTCGGTTTTAATGGCTTGGGCAAATTCAGTAGATAAAATAGAATATACTGCAAACTTACTCTGACCAAGACCTTTGTAAATTATCATGGAGGGCTTATACCGAAAGCTACCTGAAGATGGTTGAAGGTCAATGGGCAATAACACGTTATTTTGAATTTGGTCAAATTCTCCAATCGGAATTTTCACAGTAAATAAAGGGGCAATTTCAAAAAGCTTAGCCGTATTTTTAAAAAGTGAATAACGTAAAGTTAGCGAAGCATCCCCAATCCCACGGGCATAGCGAGTGTAGTCGGAAGGAATAATGTATTCACTTTTATTTATGAAATACCCTATTTCACCTGCCATGTTAAACTTTTCAGTTATACCATAGGCGAGCTTAATTGAGCTGAAATCGTAAAATGTTGTTTTATATGTAAAATCACTTACACTATTTCCTTCAAAATAAACATCTGAAAAACTATGCTGATATAGCGTAGATATCTTTAATGTTCCTTTTCCCTGACTACTGGATCCATCTGCCGAGACTGGATTTCCTGCAGCACAACATTGTCCATTACTAAATTTTGGAATACTCAAAATAAGCGAACAGACTAGTAGGAAATGGAATACCTTTTTCACACTAATTGATGTTTTCAGAATTATTCAAGAATTGTTATGGTAATTATCTGGCTGACACTTCCTTTGTCGTTACTAACGGTGCATTTAATTTCTTTTTCACCAACACAACAGGGCGATCCGGCAAAAGAAACAACAGTGGCTTCTGCATTTTGCGGAATAATGTCTCCAAAATCAACTTCCCAATTATAAGTCAGGTTGCCTCCTTGTGCAAATGCACTTATAACGGTTGGATCCAGCCCTCCAAATTCAATAATTAATTTTGAAGCTGTTAAGCTATCAATAGTAGGCATAGTGCTTGGTGTATCGGGATTAGGATTGACATCAGTTGTATCACAAGAAGAAATGAGTAAAATCATTGAAAATAAAAGCGTGCAAGCAAATAAGAATTTCTTCATGGCATTTATATTAAAGGCAAATAAACAATGTCATTTAAAACGAATATTTTGATATATTTAATAGTTTAAGTAAATAAACACTTAAATATATGAAATGTCAGATCAAATATATACTAATTTTTAAATGTTTACTAAATTATTTTGATTTTAGTCGTGTAGGCTTGTTTAAGGTTGGAAAGTTATTAATTATTCCTTCAAGGAAAACACCAACTCTTGCCCATCATGTGCATCTAAAACTATCAAATAGCTGTCGTTTTTTTCGATCAATGTAATCTGGCCATCTTTCACTTCTACTTTATTGGGTTTTTGTTTCACATGCATGCTGAAATCTGAGATGCTGGTTTTAGAATCTGACCTGAATCGTATTTTTATCTGATTTTCATTGGAGCTTACAGTTATGTTTAAGGCCGATAGTTGTTTCCAATAATCAGCAACTTCATCCATATTCGTGATCCAGGTGTTTTCATTTTTAATGGTAGAAACAAGCTGATACAAGGAACCCAAAGTGGTATCGCTCATGCCTACATAGTTGGGGTGTCCCATAAATACCATGAGTCCCTGATAAGGTTTTACAGCATATTCCCAATAGTTTAACAGGTATTTGGAAAAAAGTTGTGCATCTTTGGCTTGCTGATCGTTTGTATAGCTTGTTGTTTTTAGCACATCGGAGAAAAAATAATAATCGTCATGATAAGTGGGTGATATCTCTAAAATATCAGTTGATGTATAATAACTATTGTAGGAAATTGGGATTTGATAAGGGAAAACAGTTCCTAGGAAATTTTCAATATTATCTGCACCAATACTTGATTCGTAGCTATAACCCATTTCGTTTAAGGCCATAAGTCCCCAGAAACTGGTGCGCGAATATGGGAAACGAAAACCCTTAAAAGGTTGATCCCAAAATATCTCGTTTTCTTTGATATCGTTTTTACAGGCGGGAAACAAATTTCGACCATAGTTGAGCCTTGAAAATCCGTTTGACTGCAGTTTTTTTTGTTGCAGATAATCATTAACTTCTTGATTAACCTTGCCATTGACAAAATAAGTTGGTTTAATATGTTCTTTACTAAAATAGTTGTCGAGGCGTTTAAATTCTTTCAGCTTGCCTGTAGCATTTAAGCTGACACAAAATGCTTGTTCATATCCATTTGGCCATGTATTTACACGAATATGGTTTTTATTTTTTTTGTTAAAAGCATCGAGAGTTAGTTCGTAAAAGCTTTGTATTTGTGAGGCACTCCAATAGCCTCCATCGTTAGAAGGGTGCAGAAAATAAGATGATGACAAAAGAAAACAAATACCTTTGCCATACTCGTTTTGTGTCATAGCCGGAAATTCGTTCTCCTCATTTTTCCAACTGGCTAATGTTGTCAGCTTTTCAGAGTGGATCGAATCGCCAACTAAAATCCATAAGTCGGAGGGTGATACATCTTTAAACTGTCCATTTAAATTGGAATCCAGATTACCAAAAAGGCAATAATCCTTCATATTCATTTCTTGCATGCTTACACCAAAACATTTTGATAATCCCCAATTGGATGTATTTAATTGTCCATACAGACTTATTCGGTCGTTGCCATCGAGTTTATTTCTACCCACATTATCGCCTGCAATTAAAACGCCTCCTTCATACACAAAATTTGCTATGTTTTCAATTTCAAAATCCGACATAAATGAAAGTGAATATCTTCTATCAGCATCATGATAACCCAAAGCAGTTGAGAGAATTAAGAAGTTGTATTCCTTTAGTTGATCAGGGTATTTCAAAATGTCTCTGGTTTTGATGCTAACAATTGCCCCTGATCGATTAAATGTTTGAATGGCTACCACAGCGCCTTGAGCAAGTTGTCCATACCCCTCATTAGTTCCAGTGCTAATTAACAATACCTTCGGAAGCTGATAGCTTGTTTCTGAATTATTTGAATTTTCATTTTCTGTTTTTGGATTGATGCATTGGTTGAAAATGAGTGGAAATAGGATGATAAGAAATATGTACTTTCTCATATCTGTATTTTTATTAATTATACAATTTTTCAATTTTCACTTCCTGATTTGGTTTTACATGAATGTAAATTTTCCCATTTCTGTTTTGGAAAATGCCATCATTCATGCTTCCGGTTACTTTTAGACGTTGTGCTGCGGATGTTATTTCTATCGTTAATGGCTGATTGTATACTTGTTTATCCAGCTGATTTACCAGAGTCAGGAAAACCATATTGCCATAGCTGGAGCTTGTGATTGTAGAATATTTTTTTTCAGTCAGGTACTTGCCAACATTCGAAACTGTTGCCATCCAATAATCTGAATTTCGAAACAAACGGGCTTGTCTTTCAAAAATATAGGGGCTAACACTATAGGTGTTCGCGTATTTACCGCTTTCAATGAATCTGTATTCTTTGGAATCTTTTTTAAAGAAATGATAATAAGAAAATATCATCCAACTACCCGCACCACTTTTTATTATGCTATCCAGTTCAAATTGTTTTGGGAACTGATGCGTCATTCGGTAGGCCTTGAGATTTTGGAAATCCGTTTTTGATACTATATTATTTTGGTTTATTGCATTTAATTTCACACCAAAAGGCAAATCATGGTGAGCTTCAACCTGATTGCCATGCTGGAAATAATAGCTTCTGACTTTTCTTCTAGTTTGCTGTTCCAAGTCAAATTTTAGTCGATCAATTTGAATATTGCTAAAGCTATTTCTTTCAGTAGCGGAAGGAAAAAACATCGAAACCTCATGTTTGTAACTGATCAAATCTTTGATTTCTGAAATGCCAAAACGCTTGATGCTGAAACTTCCTTCATCGGCAAAATTGCTGATATTCTGATTCCAATTTGTTTCTCGAATACCGAAACTTATTTGGAAATAATATTTGCTTACAATAGGCAAAGCTTCAGTGATTTGCGTAAAACCTGCATCATTGAAAAGGAGCGAAATTGCTCCAACCTTATTGTTGTAGAAATCGGTGATGCGAAAACTTTCTTCTAATTGTTCGCTAACGTTCTCTGCTGCTTTTGGGTTAAGAACTGCAAAATATTCTTTCAAAAGGTAATAAATGGGTTTTAGCCTTTTGGTATAATTTGGTATTTCCCATCCTTCCCAGTTATAGGTAAAAGCTTTGTTTTTGGTTAAGGTTTTAACGAGCTTATCGTTTTGGTCGGTTAAATACCCATAAATAGTAAAACCATCTGTTTTTGCATATTCAATTCCTCCTGTTTTATCCTTATCATCCAAAACATAATTCCCCGAAGGATCTGATACGTTTAATAAATGCCAGGCAAGTCGAATTTCAAAACTATTTGTTTCGGGATTGTAGTGCCAATCGGCATTTGAACTTTTGGGATTGCTGCTGTTGCCATGCGTTAATATGCTTCTATTTTGCACATAGGGTTCAATAATAGAATCGAAAATAGTGGTTTTGCCTCTATTCGAAAGCATAGTTTGGTCGATGAAAATACCATTGTAGTTTTCTTTAGATGAGAAAACAGGAACAATATCATTTTGAAAATCATTGTAAATAGAGAACTGATCATCAACCAGTATTTTCGCATGATTAGTGTCTTTTATTTGAAGCAAGAACTCGATGCCATGATCTAATTCATTTTCAAGAAATGGGAGTTTATGATCTCCTTTTGCCTTATCAAATACATCAATGGCCAAATACACATTTTGCGTTGAAAAATCCAGATCAGGTATATGTATAGCTAAATAAAAATAGGTCTCATCAGCATCGGCTTGCATACTGAATTTTTTTGCAGCTATTTTATTCTTTGGCCAATCATCAAACTTTCCATCGATTATCTTAGTTTTTGACTCATAAGCATAGACTCCAAAATTTTGTTCCGTATTTTCCATATTGTGCCACTGCTTGCGATTTTCATTGGGTTGTTCAAAATCCATCACCAGCCAATTGTGCTTGAACCACTCATCTATCCATTCAAAATAAATAGCACCAGCACATCTGCTGTCAGCAATATCTTTTGTTAATTGCAAGCCCAGTTTAGCCTGTTCATATTCACTTAAGCCACCTTGGTCAAATCCTAAGGGTGTTTGATGACTGTTTCCTCTGCTGTTTGGCAAACCATATTCAGCAATAACCAGAGGCATGCCTGGATGCCGCTTTTTTAAATCAAGCAGATAACCAAAATAATTATCTGTCTGTCCATCATTATTTACTGCTGTTGCATATTCTTTTTGCATGTAAATGAAATCGGGATAATAGGGGTAGGCATGATAACTGGCAAATAGTCCGGGATGGAAAAGTTCGGTCGAATGAAACTTGCAGAAATCGATACTTTCCAAATCATTATCAAATTCTCTTACTTTATCACTTTCAATGAATTCGCTTACATGATGCATGGGGTCAAGGGGGAGCCAATTGACGAAAGAGACAGGTCGCTGGCTACTGTAGGTTTGTGTTTCATAATGAATGCAATACTCCATTATTTTTGCCAGCCATACTTCCATGGCATTGCCCTCATTCATATGTATAAAATGGCCGTTGAAATGATTTTCCTTGTTGTTATGGTTGGTTTTTACAACTGCTTGTGGTTCCCATTCTCTGCCCAATAAAATTCCGATCACATATTTGGAAATGTCACTAACATAAATCCCACTGGCATGTCCGGGTTTTGGATTTATTAAGGCTTTACCATGAATTAAATTAACGACATCAATAATTTCCTTTTTGAATTCTCTATTGTAGGTAGGGTTGTAATAATTATCATCAGAAGGTATTTTTGCCCAAACTCCTTGCAATAGGAATAGTTTGTTATTTTGATTGTGCAGATTGTAGTAAGCAAAAGCATCATAAAATTCAGGAGGTAAAATTGTATAGGTTCGGATAACATTGGAATTCATCTGCCCAATTTTAGTGAACCAATCCAAATATTCATCAAAGGTCAGCGAAAACTCTGCTGGAAACTTGCCGGGCAAGGCAGCTCCAATGTTCACTCCCTTGAGGAAAATTTCCTCCCAAACATCTTTTTTTGTGTCAAATTCAAAAATAGGGGTAAGCGCCTGGAAATAATCTCCTTGAGCAGTAAATAAATTAGTTGATGATAAGGCTAACTGTTTCAATTCTTCTTCTGAAACTGAATTAAACAAAGGCTTTGTTTCGTCATAAATTTTTACTTCAACAATTCGCTCCTCCCGTATAGATGTTTCGAATTTCATCATTTTATTAACGATGAAAACAAGCAGAATTACCAAGAGGGTAATGATGAAATATTTAGCTTTCATTAAAATAATGATTTTAGAGCCAAATAGGCTGTTGTATTTTCATAATAGGGATTATAGAAATGTCCTGCTCCTATTGAAAAACTGGTGTTTTTATGACTGTATCCAATATCAATGTTGCCAGACCAATTATTTAGATTTTCATTAAAAAACTCATCATAACGTACAATTGGACCCTGAAATTGTCCGTTAATTGCTTCCTCATAAAAAGTTTCTTTTCCCAAATTATAACTGAAGTCACCAAAGAAGTAAAACTTACCAAGCTCATAATAAGAAGAAATAAACAAGCCATTTAGATAGCGCTCGTTAGGTGAATAATAGCGTGGCGATTGGTACTGGAAATCATAAAACGAATGCCTTAAGCCAATAAATGTTTTTGGCTTAGAAAAAAGCTCGTATTTCAGCGATACCGAATAAGAAATATGAGGATTGGCAATGGTATCATAAATGTTCTGATAATAATCTGCCACATAATTATCTATCACAGCGCCATAAAGGAAGCCTAAGTTGAGGTTAATTTTCTTGTAGCTAACACTAAAATTATTGGAAACTGCATTTTTACCAACCTGATTCCAATAGTAATAATAATCATATCCACCTGATAAGCTGTTTCTGAATTTGAATTTTGAGATTTTAAAATAGCTGGTCCAGTTTAAACCATAAGTTGATAACCTGCTATCACTTTTGCTATAACCTAAATGGGCACTGAAACGATTGTTTGGAAGGATGAAATTGATTTTCGCCCAGCTATTGTCGTACCATCTTTTTGCATCCAGACTATCGAATGAATAATCTCTAATTGATCGATCGAAAAGTGTATTCAGCGATATATCGAAGTGGTTACTTATTCTTTTTGATAAACCATATTTTTGAATATATGCATCAATGTTGTAGGATTCTTCCTTCTCATTCACAAATAGAAAAGTGGCTGCAGCACGCCATGCAATAGTTTTTTCTATGTTTTTCAAATCCTTTTGCCACAGCTTATTTTCCGGATCAAGCGCAATTGCTTTTTTGTAATAAGTAATTGCCGAATAGGGTTTTTCAGTCCAATAATACAGCTTACCAATTCCACCCCATGCTTCGGCATAGGTAGGGTCTATATTGATAATTTCTGTAAAGTAAAATCGGGCAGAATCAAAATCTCCCTTAGCTTGATATAGTTTTGCCAAATCGAAATAGGTTGGAACATATCTTGGCAGGAGGCTGACTGCTCTTTTGAAATGAAAAGCTGCCTGATCTGATTTTCCTTGCTCGAAATAAATTTTTCCAAAACCAATCAGTGCTTCCACATCATTTTTATCATCACTATAAATCAAATCATAATAGTAAAACGAGCTATTGAGTTGTTGCTGCTGAAAATATAAACGTGCTAAGGCCAATTTGGCATCATAATCCTCTGGTGATAAGCGGATGACCTCTTTATAGTTTAAAATAGCTTTCTCGTAGTCCTTCTCTAGTTTTGCCTCATAAGCTGTTTTTCGGAATAACTCAATATCTTTTTGTTGAGCAAAGCCGGTAAAGCTTGAAAATAAAATTAGCAGTAGGATAAGTTTCTTCATATTTATTCAGTTTTAATTCCTTTCCGTTCAAATTTATTCCAATCGCTTTTCTTTTGAAAAAATTTTATCAGACCAGCAAACTGTGCAAAAGTTCTGAAAAAGGCATAGGTGAAATCGCCAATAATGCCAATAATTAATAGCCAAAGCCAGTTCCAAAATGTTTTGTAGCGCAAAGCATCTCTATTCGCAGTAATTTTATTTTGACTCCACTTTTCAATAATGGCTGTGATGGAACTCATAATAACTGCTGTAGTAAGGGTTATACTAGCGATTAAAAGTAAAACCCAAGCCAGATTCAAAGTTCCCATATAAGCACCTAAAAAAATGAATAATAAAGCAAATATTTTGATAACAGGTGATAACAATTCGAAAAACAAATAATATGGGTAAGCGAGCAAGCCAGTGCTTTTGTAGCGGGGTTCAAATGCAATTTTGCGATGTATTTTGAGTGATTCAGCCAATCCCATATGCCAACGTGATCTTTGTTTGTAAAGATTAAGTCCATTGTCAGGCATTTCGGTCCAGCATATAGGTTGCGGAAGAAAACTTGTTTTCGCTTTTTGTTTATTTTCTCTGAACCAGCGCCATAATCGGACAACTATTTCCATGTCTTCACAAACGGTTTTATGACCCAGTCCAATACTTTTTTGAATATAAGGGTGTGTGTTATGTGCAGTTAAAAAACCACCGACTTTTTCAAGGTCAGACTTTCTATAAATGGAAAAGGCGCCCGACATAATAAGCAGCGAATTAATTTTACTAAGGCCTATTCGGGAAATCATAAAAGACTTTATGTATTCAACGATTTGCCATAAAACCCATATGTTTCGGGGCATTTTAGAACTTACTACCCGATTGTGTTTTATTATTACATCATTTGAAGCAGCAATTTGACCGCCTGAAACAAAATTTCTTGGATCGATAAGAAAAGGCTCAATAACTGCTTTCAATGCCTGAGAGTCTAAAATCGAATCTGCATCAATGGTGCAAATGTACTTTTTAGAAGCATAATTAATTCCCGCATTAATGCTATCCGCTTTGCCACCATTTTCTTTGTCAATAAGTATCAAGTTGGGATTGCTCAAATAAACATCTTTGATTTTTTTTGTTATTAGTAGTTCCTTTACTGTTTTATTTTGTTTTTGAAAAATGAAAGCATTCTGCATTTCAACAAGTGTTTGATCCTTAGATCCATCATTGATAATGAGTATCTCAAAATCTAAATAATCGACCTCCAAGAGCATTTTGATGCAATCGACTATGGAGACAGCCTCGTTATAGGCTGGAACAATGATGGAAATAGAATGAGAAGCATAGTCATATTCAGTTTTTTCCTTTTTTCGTTTTTTTCTGAAAATGAGTAAGGAATAGGCATATAGGGCCAGATCAATTATAAAATAAGCTGAAAAATAAATAATCAACAATTTTTCAAGGATGCGCAATATAATCAGTAGCAAAATGTATTACAATTTAGAAGTGATGACATTGTTCATTTTCAATCAAAATAAGTTGAATAATTACAGTTTATAAAGATAAGGAATATTACATACTTGTATCAAGAATTTTAATATGCATCAATTTTCAGGAAGCATTTCTATAATGCATTATTTATTCAAATGGTGTTCTTTTTTCCTTCATTTCTGCGCTGAGGCAAAAGTCGAAACCTGCGTCAGTAGGGTTTGGTTTTAGAATTGCCAACCCTCCCTACGCATTAAATCCAAAATGTTTATACACTCGATACCCATATCTTTACAGACATCAGGAATCTTTGGTTTATTCAGATTATTAGTAGCCTTTTCACCAGTTACAACAATCAAATCCTCCACTTTGGCTAAAGCGATTACAAACGGGTCTGCTCCATAAGCTCCCTTTCTGTCTTCAATCAGCCGCTGATAATTTGGGTTTTTAAGAATGTCTGAGACTGCATTTTGCACAGAGTCAGTAAGTTCGACAAAAAATCCGGAAAGGTTATTCTCTTTGAACCATTTATGGCATCCGTCATCCTTTTTGCCTAATTCATGGTCAATCAATTCTGTAGCAATTCCAACTTGCGATTTTGCAAGAGATTTAAAACGATTCCAAAAAGAGGGAAAAATATCATGCGGATAATGCCTAACCCAAGCATCCAGTATGGCACTTGTATCAATGCTATACTTTTGCATAAAGGAGGTTTTCAAGTTTGGCAAGATTGGAAACTTTTATTTGAGTGCAATCCCAAAAGGTAGAAGCGGTTAATTTTTCCTGATAATAGCCCTGCAGAACAAGATTCAAGTACAATCCTCCATTTTTGGCAATTTTATTTCGGTAATAGTCTCCACCAGTAGATTTCTTTTTAGTGCCAAAATCCTGATTATCCCTATAATCCCGATAGAAATTATTTGTGGTTCTTCCTAAAGTCAATAACCTTCGGAGAATTACCTCACGGCTCACACAAAATCTATTAGATAGTTTCTGTAATTCCTCTGCCTCCCATAGGGCATTACCCATATTATGAGAACAGACAACAAGTGATTCCAATAGAGTTGTTGTGGGAACTAATACTTCTGCAGCTGTTTGGTTGCAATGCACTTCGATCGGATCGTATAGATTCCTGTCGCTGTATCTGAAATTACTGATACCATCTTCCCTTAGAACAATGTGAACCAATTCGTGAAAAAGTGAAAATATTCGTCCGTTTTGTGTGTCGTTGCTATTGATGATTATAACGGGTAATATTTCTTTTGCTACACAAGCCCCTCTCATTATATGAAGTGGAACACCAGACGTTTGGAAAACCAATATCCCTTTCGATTCGAGTAGCTTTTTCCAGTAATTCAAGGCATCATATCCCGGCTTTATCTCTGCGACCTCATTATGATTAACACCCAAATATTCAATAATCTTTCCAGCCAATTTTTCAGGCGACTGATTTAAAGTACCCATAAGTTTGAATGCAGGTATTTCTGTGTCAAGTTGTTCATACAAGTCCAACGCAATTTGCCTTTTCTGTTGAAAGAGCAGCAGTTCCTTTTGAAGTATGTACTCTTCATTCTCTGTTAGCGAGTATTGGTGATGGAATTTACGGAAATCTTTTAAGGGTTTAAAATGTTTTGGAGGAATAGGAAGATAAAACAAAGCAAAAGGCCGCTTATATACATTGGCGACTTTAAAGTCGCTTCACAGTCGGAAACGCATTTCCTTGTTCCCACGCTTCCAACTTCTCCGGTTTAACGCCTATCTTTTGGGCAGCCAATTCAACAGTCAGCTTGACTGTTTTTCTCGACCAAACAAGCATTTCAGGATTGATATGTGCGATTGATTTTACCATGATAGCTTGACAAAGTTACTTACGTTTTATGGCTTTTCAATAATATTATTCTCCTTTTTGTTAAGGCTATATAGATCAGACACCAGTTCATTTTATACCGCCCAGTTTTTCTTGCTTATTTGAGTAATGTATAATTTCAGGTTCATATCTTCATAGAACGCCCTCTTTTCTAACCTTTGGGTTATCCTGATTAATTTATTCAAATTCAAAAGGGCAGTTCTTAATATTAATTTCTTGGTTCTTTTTCCTTGATCATTATTATTTGTCATAAAATCAAGTCGCACAAAATAAGATTCGTATGTACTGTAAAGAGCTAACAAGTAAAGAAATGGAATAAATAGAACCGTAATAGTGCTTGGAAGTAAAAAGGATATGAGGTTCGGGAAATTCAACACTTGTTCAAAGTTTTGAATTGTCCTATACAGCGAGTAGGAAAAAATCATGAATCCAGCTACGGCAAATATTATTTGAAGAAACTTTGAAACGATCTGATTCTTTTCATCTAAATCAGCAAAGGCTTGCAGAGTACCCACAATGACCAAAATGAGCAATAGAAAAAACTCGGACAGGAAACTGAAGCTGTATAGGTTAACAATAAATTCAAGTAGAATCGTCCATTGAAGAGCAGTAAAAAATAGTTTCTTAAAATAACTACTGTCCTTAGCGGCATTAATTTTAAAAACTAAGATCAGACCAACTGAAAAAAGCCAAAATAAAATGTCCTTCAAATTGGCAATATCCCAAAGAGCAAAGTTTTTCAAAACAAGTATTATCGCAAAAAGATAGAGGCTAATCAATAGATAGATTATGACAAATATTTTTTTAAACAGCATTTTAAAAACTGCAATAAGAGAATTTCTGGCTTTTGTAAATAACACAACAACAAGAGCAATAAATAACCAAGCGATTAATGCTATCTCCCTGTTACTAAAAACCTCATGAATATTGTTCAATAAGCTCATTATTTCCCCTCCACAATTTTTGCTTCCTCCTCACTCAGCCCATAAAGCCCATAAACTAATTCGTCTATTTTCCGCTCTGCATGGTCAATAGTCCGTTGTATTTGCTGCCGTTGACTGTCGAGTTTAATGGTTTTCAGTTGCTCGTTGAGTTTTAGTAAGTTTTGAACGTACTTGGTGATAGCCTTTTCGCTGTCGTCATCAATTCTTGTATTTTGATGGATAGGGAAAGGTAAATCGTAAAGGTTAGCTGCTTTAATTTGAGGAATCACTCTTTGTCCTCCTTGAAATGCTGTATGATAAAGGAACTGAAATGAACTTGAATGAAGTACACCTAAAACAAAATGTTCGTTAAGCCCTAATTCCTTATTCAAACTAAATAGATATAGGGCATCTGTTGCATAATGGGCACCCTCATCCAACGCTATACAAATTGTTCGAGAAGTTGTTAGACCAATAAATTTTGGAGAGTCAAAAATATCAGGATTCCTTGGTCTGTGTAATGAATACCAAGGATGTTTCCCCTCTTTCACTTCTCTGCAAGTTATTTTATCCCTGTACTTAGAAAGATGGTTCTTAGCGTTTGGATATTGCTCGATGTCGTCCTTTTTGGTCAAGTAAAGTATTGAGTTTTCAGAAGTCAATGAGCCGTACCGAGTAATGTGTTTGCCGAGTATTACAGGCTTTAAGATTGTTTCTTCAAGCTTTTCATCTTTTGCTGTTTTACTGTTAACAATGAACGCTTGCGCATAATCGGGACTTATTCCCCTTTGAATCTTATCATTTATAACATCTTTGAACGAGATGAATTTACTGGCAAGATTTTTTAGCAATTTTACACCTGAGATATCTAAAGTGAAGTAGGAGGATAGGTTGTCACTTGAAACGAGCTCTATCCAATCTGCCTTTGGAGTTGATTTAATATTCTCGATAGCAATGGCTCTTTCTTCAGGGTCGAAATGTCGAACATCACCGGCAATCATATCGCTTTTGTGGTCGGCTTTTCTTTTGATAAATGTTAATAATGTGGAAGTATTTAGGACTTTTGAACCAAATACTTTTTCTCCGAGATTGATTACAATCTCTAAGTCATGGTTCTTTAACAAATATTCACGCAAAAGTTGCATATCTGTTTGGTTCAGAATTGTACTGGGTATTATCATACCGAATAACCCCTGCTGTTTTAGAAGTTCGCCAGATTTATGCACGAAATACATGTAAGTATCGATCATGCGAACAATAATTTCCCCATGTTTTTTGCGTAAGTAACCAAGAGCTTCATCAGATAAAGAAGCTCCCCAAGGCGGATTCCCAATTACCGCATTAAAACCGCCTTGCTTGAAGATTTCAGGAAAGCCCTGTTTCCAGTCAAAGGCGTTAATTTTCTTCATCATTTCCGGGAATAATTGCATCTGTCCATCATAAAAGTCAGGGCCAATTAGCGAGTTCCCGCATTTGATATTTTGGTTCAGGTTAGGCAAAACCCTTTCATGAAATAAAGACATCTGTTGGTTAATAGATGCCTGTGTTTCTCCTTCCAGTGCTTTCAATAAAAGGTTTAACTTTGTCACTTCCACAGCTTGGGAGTCTATATCAACACCGAAGATATTATTTAGCAAAATGCGTTTTTTCTCTGCTGTAGTCAGGTTACCGTCAGGTGTCAATGGCCTGTCCTTCCTCTTTTTGGTTGGATTATTTAGGTAATATTTCAAATGCCAGTCGAGCAAAAACTGATATGCACCAATCAAAAACGAACCTGAACCACAAGCAGGATCACAAATCCTGATAATTTCAACTTGTTTGGACGTTTTGCCTTCAATCAGTTTGCCAACAGTGTTTTCCACGATGTAGTCCACCACATATTTAGGTGTGTAGTAAACGCCTCCGGCTTTCCGTACTTCCGGTTTTTCTTCAATCTTGGCATGATGTGCTTTTGTTAAGCGAATTGTTTTGCCAAGAAAACGCTCGTAAACACTTCCGAGAATGTCGGCAGGCATCACGGAAAATTCGTATTCGCACTTGGGATAGTAAAGTTCGCTGATGATATTTTTCATCACCTTGTTGTCTACCGTGAGCGTTGCTGTTATTTTATCTTCCTTGAAGTCAAAAAGACCTGAGTTGTATTTGTCATCAGCAATTCGGTAGAGTGCAAACATGTTTTGATAAATATCGCCTTTCTCTGCTGCTTTTTTTAACTCACCATATTGTTCAACACCTCTATCCTCGCACATGCGTAAAAAAATGATGCGGTCAATGATTTTCTGAACAGCATAGTTAAGCTCATCTTCATTAAGGGATTTATTTCGTAATGCAATGTTGATAGCAAGATATGTTCGCCATTGTTCAATGGATTTTAAAAATTCATCATCTACTGTTGCTGTTCCTTTTCTGCTGGTATCGCTTTTAACGTATTTGTCAAAACGTCCTTTGGGCAGGTTCTCTTTTGCAAATACATCCCATAAAAAGTCAAACTCACTAAGGTATTGGTCAAAAGTGATATATCTGATACGAGCTACTGATGCTTTGTCAGTCGGTTTGGGTTTCTTGGTGCAATCGTAAATAGAAAATTCTTCAAAATCGGTAACAATGGAAAGTGGAACCTTTGCACTCCAACCATAACGTCTTACCTGATAGGCAGGTGCAATATCACTTTTGATATTTACAGCAGGTTTTTTTGCATCAACAAAGAATTTTCGCTGTCCGTAAAGTGTAAACCCGTAATCTGGTGCTTTTGTGGCACCTCCAACTTTTATTTTGTCTTCGTGAATTACTTCCCTGTATGCCTCTGCATGTCCCTGGCTGTTGTCCATGTCCCAACCGAGAGCTTTGAAGAACGGGTTGATATAGTCTATACGAGTTTGGTGTTCGTTGTAACCGCTTCGTTTGTATTCATCAACATATTCGCCAAATCGTTCAACAAGCTTCTCTATTTCTTTATATGCCTGTTCTTTTGTTACCTGCATGGGCTGCTTATAAATAATTTATCAAATTTTCTGATGCATCGTCTTTTTGAATAACCGCTATCTTATATGAAAAAAATCTGTAGTATAAAAATCAAAGTTCGCAAAAATTAAACATAATGTTAGTAATATTGATATTATGCTTGAAATCAAGATGCTGGTTAGAATCAATGGTGAATCAGGTATAGTAAACACTAAAACTAAAATCATATAATTTTTTAGCGAAACTGAAACCTATTAACAATTGAATTATAACAGCAAGTAGAATTCATTAAATTTGTGGGTACAAGTTGTATATCACAATATAATAGTTTATCTATGAACCACCTCCACAAAAAAATATATATACTAGTCTTTTATCTTATCATTTCATATGTTTCATTTTCTCAAAATAGTCAAGCCAACGATACAGCAAACATTCCTTACTGGATAGACATGATGCAGGACGAAAGTGTAAACTTTTATGATGTACAGCGTGCTTTTAATTTGTATTGGGAAGGGAGAGAAGTAACCAAAGGATGCGGATATAAACCATTCAAGAGATGGGAGTATATGATGCAGGACAATATTTTGCTGGATGGTAGCCGTTTACCTGCCGATTATGTTATGCAGGAATTTCAAAAATTTAAATCTAATCAAAGCAGCAATTATCCGCTTGCCCCGGGAAGTCAGCCAAACAACTTAAATGCTCCTGGATATTGGACTCCCTTAGGCCCTAAATACATGCCAGTAAATGGCACAGGACAACCCAATGGATTGGGTCGAATTAATGGTATCGCTTTTCATCCAACCGATTCAAATATTTTTTATATTGGAGCTCCTGCGGGTGGTTTATGGAAAACTATTGATCAGGGAAAAACATGGAAAACAACAACAGATACATTGGTTTCATTGGGTGTTTCTGATATTGCTATTCACCCCATTAACCCAGAAATTGTTTTTATTGGAACAGGCGACAGAGATGCTAACGATGCTGCCGGAATAGGTGTCATGAAAAGCACTGATGGAGGCGATAGTTGGAGCTTCATGAATTCTGGAATGGGCAACAGAACAGTAAGCAAGCTTGTTATTCATCCCACTCGTCCAGATACCATGTTGGCAGCAACCAATGCAGGTATTTACCTGACTCATAATGGAGGCCAAAGCTGGACGCGCACATCAACCTCAAACAATTACAAAGATTTGGTTTTCAGACCACATGATCCGAGCGTTTTATATGCAACAACAGGATATAAGTTTTACAGATCCACAAATACGGGAGCGAGTTGGACACAAATAACAAGTGGTTTGCCTACGGCAGGATCTCGAGGAGGATTGGCTGTTAGCGAAGTAGATTCCGATTATGTATATTTTATTGTGACAAATAGCCGCACTTTCAAAGCACTGTATTTATCGACTGATGCCGGTTTAAATTTTAGCACCCAATCAACTACTCCCAATATCATGGATTATTCAACTGATGGTTCAGGTACGGGCGGACAAGCTTGGTATGATATGGATATTGCCGTTGATCCTACTAATAAAAGTATTGTTTATGTTGGAGGAGTTAACATTTTCAAGTCTGTTGATAAAGGGGTAACATGGGACATTAATGCACATTGGACAGGTAGTGGAGGAGCGCCTGCCATGCATGCCGATCAGCATTGTATTGAGTTTGACCCAATAAATAAATACGTTTTTGCGGGAAATGATGGTGGAATTTATTATAGTCGAAATGGAGGTACAGACTGGCAAGAAATAACCGATGGAATAAATATTTCACAAATTTATAAAATTGGCCAAAGCGCACTTGAAAAAAACACAGTTGTAAATGGTTATCAAGATAATGGCACTTCCGTTTATTATGGTTTTGATGAGTGGAATACGGAAATTGGTGGAGATGGTATGGAATGCATTGCCGATTATTCAGAAGCCGATTACCTCTATGGAGCCTTGTATTATGGAGATATCAGACGATCGAGTAATCATGGATTAAGCTTTTCACGCATAGCCAAAAGTGGAACAAACGGAATAACCGAGAGTGGGGCATGGGTCACACCTTATATTCTGGATGAAGATAGTTCATCACATATGTTTGTTGGTTACAAAAATGTTTGGCGAAGTGAAAATATCAAAGAAAGTAGTGCAAGCAATGTAGCTTGGAAAAAGATTTCCGATACACTGGCAGGAACAAATTCTTCAAACATCAGGGTGCTGGAACAATCTCCAGCTAATCCGCAAATTTTATATATTTCTCGCTACGATTATAAAGTGTTCCGAACCGATAGTGCTCGTGGCTGGAATCCGGTTTGGATTGATATATCTAGTTCTTTGCCCTATAATTCAGCACCAACAGATATTGAAGCTCATCCGACATTAGATAGTGTGGTTTATATGGCTTTGTATGGAAGAATATATAAGTCTGTTGACCTTGGCTTAAACTGGGTTAATATTTCAGCAAACTTACCCGTGATTACGTATACATGTATTGTGTTTGATAGCAGCTCAAATGAAGGCTTATATGTTGGAAGTCGTTCAGGTGTTTATTATAAAGATGCAAGCATGAGCAATTGGATTTTATATACTGATGGATTACCCCTGAATGCGAATGTAAACGAATTGGAAATATATTACGATCAGTCGCATCCTAGCAGAAGCAAAATCAGAGCAGCAACTTATGGACGTGGTTTGTGGGAATCAAGTTTATATAGTTCTTCTGTTGTTAAGCCTACTGCTGCTTTTATTTCAAACGACTCCATGGGCTGTGTAGATAAAATACTCCGTTTTGAGGATTATTCAATTAATCATCCAACATCAGTCTATTGGAAATTTAATCCTTCCACTGTAACATTTTTGTTGGAGACAGATTCTGCCAGTTTTAATCCTGTTGTCAGATTTGATAGTGCAGCCAGTTATTCCTTAGATTACATCGTTTCTAATAGTGCTGGAACGGATACATTCACAAAAAACAATTTTATTAATTTATTCAACCCATTAACTGCGGCCACTTGTACAACAAGCACAACCAATAGCTCGGGCTATGGAATAGGTATTTACAATGTTACTCTGAATAATTTAGATTTTAGTTCAGCGGCTTTTGATGGTGTTAATTCTTATCACGACTATAGTTGTGAAGGAATGGCCATTGTTGAAGCAGGTGAAACCTACTATATGAATGTAAGTGTAGGAAGTTATAATTCAGAATATGTGGAAGCTTATATCGATTACAATCAGGATGGTGACTTTAGCGATACAGGTGAACTCATCATGTCGACAGGCAAATATAAAAATGTGCATACTGATACTATCATAATACCTTCTTCTCCAATAATTTCAAATACAAAACTGAGAATGCGGGTTGTTTCAGATTTTTCTGCCATTAGTAATAATGCTTGTAAAACACTTAGCTATGGAGAATCAGAAGATTATGGCCTCTTCATAAACAATATTCAAGCAGGTTTTACTTTTTCAGATTCAATCATTTGTGAAAATCAATATGTTATTTTTAACGATACTTCTGTTGGTATTAGCTCTTCTATTGCCTGGGATTTTGGAGCAGGTGCAAATCCTCGCTATGCCTCAGGAAAAGGTCCACACCAAATTCAATTCAATAGTGTTGGGATGAAAAGTGTTAGTTTAACCCTTAATTCAAATATAAGCGCGCAGCAAAATATTTATGTAAATGCCTATCCACAAACTTCTCTGGCTTACAGTTCTGATACTGTGTTGTGTTATGGCCAGCCCATGGATATACGTTTTAGGGATGCACTGAAAATGCTAAATCTGAATTATCAATGGTATAAAAATAATACAGCCATATCTTCAAAGAAAGATAGTATACTGTATTTTGGCAGTGTAAATTTCAGTGATTCCGGATCGTATTATTGCTTGGCTGATAATCAAGGCTGCATGGATACAAGCGAATCTTTTAGCTTGAGAGTAAACAGCCTTCCTCAATTGTCTTTTATGATCAACGATAATGACCAATGTTTGAGTGCTAATTTGCTTGACATTCAAAATTCAACAAGCAATGCTTCAAGTTATTTTTGGACTTTTGGTGATGGTAATTCATCGAATAGTATAAATCCAAATCACACCTATCAAGCAGAAGGACTTTATCAAATTAAGTTATTGGCAACTTCTTCACAATCTTGTACTGATAGCTTATCAAAAAGCATCAATATCCGTCCAATGCCAATTGCTGAATTTACCATAAATGATGTAGATCAATGTCTGGCACAAAATCATTTTTCATTTATCAATACTTCTGCCAATGCGGTTGCATACCAATGGGATTTTGATGATGGACAAAAAAGCAATGGAGTAAATACCAGTCATATCTATTCAATGGCTGGGAATTATGATGTCAAGTTAGTTGTAGAAAGTAATTATGCTTGTTTAGATTCCATAACCAAGCCAATTGACGTTCGAGAAATGCCTAGCGTTTCTTTTTCAGTGAACGATACAAATCAATGTTTTAATAATAACCAATTTGTTTTTTCCAATACGAGCAGCCTTGTACAATCCAACCAATGGAGTTTTGGAGATGGATCCATATCAGCTTTAACAAACCCAACACATTCCTTTGCCGACAGTGGTGTTTTTGATGTGAAATTGATTGGTGTTACTATAGATGGATGTATTGATTCAGTTTCTACCAATCTGATTGTTTATCGATCACCAATTGTCGATTTTAGTTTATCGGATTCGCAACTTTGTTTTGCAGGAAATAGGCTAACCATTACCGATTATTCGGATGGTGACTATTCCATTGTTTATTTTGGAGATGGAGATTCCTCATTAAGTATAAATCCAGTAAAATCATATCTATCAACCGGACAGTATGAAATAATCGTGAAGTCATTTACCCTTGAAGGCTGTGTCGAAAGTGCATCAAAGAATGTCCTTGTTTTAGAGACACCAAAGGCCGATTTTACATCTAATCCGGTATGTTTAGGAGATAGTATGTTTTTTGTAAATACAAGTTCTACAGCCGATACAAGTCAGATTTGGAGTTTTGATTGGCAATTTGCTTCTACGATTAATTCCACATTAATGAATCCTGTTATTTTGTTTCAAACAGCAGGAAGTAAATCCATTCAATTAGTAGTTGGAACTTTTAATCAGTGTAGCGACACAGTGGTGTTAAGCTATGAAGTGTATCCTTTACCTCCCGATTCTTTTAGTTTTATGTATCTGGCTGAAGGTGAGTTAAGCTTCGAACCCTATGCTGATGCCAGTCATTTATTTAGCTGGTACTTTGGCGATGGAGATTCCTCGAAGCTTCGAAGTCCAAGTCATATTTATCCTCATAATTTAGATTATCAAGTTGAGTTGCAGATTTCATCTACTGAAGATTGTTTTAGCACTTCGACCGACAGCATCAGCATTAGCAATAAAACGTCTATCGATCAGGCAATTGAGCAGGATTTCCAATTGCAGGTATATCCCAATCCATTCAATCAATTTGTACATATAAGTTTTATTTTAGATCAGCAGGAAGACGTGTTAATTACATTATATGATGCACAAGGAAAGCGAATACAAACCGTTGTACATGATCAATTATTGAAAGGTCGTCATCAATTCGAGATTAATGAAAAATTGGCAGCATCGCATTATTTGTTAAAAATTGAAATTGGCAGGAAAGTAATCAATAAACAACTGATCAAAAAATAGATAAGCCTTTTTAATGAAAGCACCCAAGACATATTTAGTTTTATTTGATCTGGATAGAACCATTTTGTCGACTAATAGTGGAAACATTTTAGTTCGTGAAGCTTATAAGCATAAACTCATGACATCACGCGAGTTTATGAAAGCTGCTTATTTAGGTTTATGTTACCGACTTGAAGTTCGCGATACCATGATGATATTGGAGGAAATGGCTGAATGGATGGAGGGAATAGCAGAGAAAGAATTACAAGCTTTAGCAGATCAAGTTATTAAGCGTTATTTGATCAATAAAATTCGTCCAGAAATAGAGGATGAACTGAAAATGCACAAGGAAAGAGGAGCTCATATTGGGATATTGTCAGCTGCCTTAGCTGTCATTTGTCATCCTATTGCCAGCAAATTCGAAATGGATGAAGTGATTTGCAGCGATATGGAAATTATTGATGGAAAATATACAGGAAAAGTTGTGGGCAAGCTTTGTTTTGGTGAGCAAAAAATAATAAGCCTTAAAAAGTTTTGTCAGGAAAATGATTTCAAACTTGACGAAACCTATTATTATGCAGATTCTATTTCGGATAGTCCGGTGTTGGAAGCCGTTGGATATCCTATTTGCGTTGAGCCCGACAGACGTTTAACAGCAATGGCAAAAAAGAAAGGCTGGACGATTGCAGATTGGGCTTGTTAACCTGAGTTCGGGATAAGATTTAACTCACAGAAAACTAATGGGGCATTAGATTTGGGCTTATAATCATGAAGTTATAGCATGCTATTTCAAGTGATTTTAAGTTCAAAGATGATGCACTATTAGCTTTCCCATTCATGGGTTTCGATGATTAGCCCATATACTTCCTCAAATTTCCTTGAATTATCCAGATAGTACTTCGAAAATTGGAGTTGTCTATGAACTAATCATCTGAAACTGTGAGCAAAGCTTATCCCGAACTCAGGTTATTAGGCAAGTTGATAGATCCATTGCTCATGCATGCTTTGCTGATATGTCAAAGACAATTCTCTGGCTTAAAAATACAAGAAAAAACTTGCTGATTTCGTTTTAAAATGGGTATAAGTTGGGTTTAAATGAGAAATGTCACTGTTTGAGTTAGAATTTACAAAAATTACTAATTATATTTTTTGTAATATTATGGTCTAATTACCAATTGCTTTTGGCTACTTTAAGAAAGATAATACTTTTTTTATTTCGAATTTACAAATGGCTTAGGCGACAGCTTAATTTCAAAATGGGCTTGATGGCTGGATTACTCACAGGTTCCATTGTTTATTATATTAATTTCAAATATGGCTATATGATTGCCTTCATGGCATTTGTTAAGCAGTTTACCTATAATTTTTTCATGGGAGGCTTTAATGCCGGTTTGTGTGAAAAATTAGGCAAATCAATTAAAACCACCTGGATTTCTTTAACACTTGCCTCCATTATACCAGCTTTTATCGCTTTTGCAGGTATTTATTCAGTACACTATTATTTAGGAACTCCCAAACCACTTGCTTCGACCTTATGGCAAGGCATTGGGAATCTATTCATATTCTTCATTTCCGGTCTAGCATTTCACAATCAACTGGAAGTCAAACATAAATGGATACGACTGCTGATTAGTTCCAAACGAAGGATTGAAGAAGGATTCTAACTATTTCTTTAGTGCGGCTTTCGTAAATATATAGTCTGGAATATTTTGATTGAATTTTATTTCAAGCATAATGAATTCCGTTCCTTTCCCACTTTTGAGCATGTCTTTGTACACAATTTTATGAGGGAACCACCTTCCATCAGCTTTTTTCACATCGCTTAAAGTTGTTTTTTTAAGTATTTGTCCACTTTTAGCATAAAGTTCTTCTTTCAAGGGAACATATCTTTCCTGATCAACCCAAATTTTTCTTGTGGCATATGAAACATCTGAAACCTTTGCCGTTAATTCCATTATCCAACATTTTCGCTCAAGCAATGTTTCACTGGCAATAATCTTAGCAGAATATAAGTCTGTTAATTTTCGGTCATCCATCATATCTTCATAGGAGAGGTCAGACCCCATAACTGATTGCCTGAGCATATGTCCTGAAATCTGAATAATCCGATCAGTTGTAGGTGAGAAAATCCAAAGTTTATCTTCCAGTTTGAGCATTTTGGTTCCAGCCTCACGAGCTGGGCTTAAATATTCAGTAAAGGATTTTTTGTCGCCTTCGGCATAGGATTTTGATTCAATTGTTCTGCTTCCTCTTTTTCCATGAATGATCATTTTTGACGTAGCTACCCTGTTTTTTGAGGACATGTTTTTGTCAATTTTATCAAGCACTTCTTTTGCATCTGGATACTGAGCAAAGAGTGTTGTGCTGAGTAAGAGTAATATGATTGTTATTAGTTTCATGTTGAAAAATTTAAGTGTCTAAAATGCCTAGAGTACTTAGATTGCCTAAAGTACTTAATGCTTTAAGTTTTTGCTGATTGAAGTAAAAATTGCATTAATTCATTTGATTCTTTTAAAGTGGTTTGAATTACGTCTGAGTTAATCCAGCCTAATTCATCAATTATTTCTAACCAGTATGATGTTTCGAGGGTGTAAATTAAACTCTGTCCAAAATCGTAAATTTGATTATGGATCAGAACTATTTAGACAATGTAGAAGAAAAAGCGCTAGAACAGTTTAAGAGTGGGAAGTCGCTTTTTGGAAAAGATGGAGCGTTTGCTCCATTATTGAAGAATTTTATTGAGAAAGCTCTGCAAGCTGAGATGG
>JABINZ010000045.1 GCA_018698135.1 Bacteroidota bacterium | reverse complement strand
GATTTAAACAATTCTATTTGCTGATTCGATATTTCTATTTCCTCAGAATCTTCAGCTGATGATAAGTGAGAGAATATTGAGCTAACTATAATAGACGGATTTTCTTTAAGCATAGCAATCAAAGCAGGAATATCTTCTATTGAAAATCCCAACCTATGCATACCAGTATCCAATTTTATATGGATACTAATTCCACTTGAACAAGAAGTTGAGTTACATGCCTGTATTAAATCTAAAAGCGATTCCAAGCTATATATTTCAGGTTCTAACTGATTCGAAATTATTTTATCAAAGCTTTGCTTATCCGGGTTCATAACCATAATGGGCAATTCAATTCCAGATTGTCGGAGCTCAACACCTTCATCAGCATAAGCAACTGCCAAATAATCGACCTGCCGAAACTGTAAAACATTGGCAATTTCAAAACTTCCTGACCCATAAGAAAAAGCCTTAACCATAACCATTATTTTGGTTTCAGCATTTAGATGAGAACGGTAAACATTAAGATTATGAATCAGATTGGTCAGGTTAACTTCCAATCGCGTTTGATGCATTTTCTTTTGCAGGGCATTTGTTATTTTCTCAAATTCAAATGGTCTGGCTCCCTTAATTAGTATTGATTGATTTTTAAAAATCTTTTCATCGATCTGATTGAGAAAAGAATCAGTGTTTAAATAAAAATCACTCTTTATGCTAAATATTTCCTTGTTCTGATAAATTTCAGGTCCAATCCCTATCAAATAGTCAATTTTTTTTAAGACAATTAACTCATTAATCTCCTGATAAAGTTCATGAGAATTTTTTCCTGACTGTAAAACATCTGATAAGATCAACACTTTTTCGGCATGTTGATTTTGTTGCATTAAATAATCTACAGCTATTTGTAAGGAATTCAAATCGCTATTATAGGTATCATTAATTATAGTGCAATTGTTTGTTCCCTCTTTGAGTTCAAGCCTCATCTCAATTGGAGTCAATAGCTTAATCTCTTTTTGAATTAATTCAATAGCAAACTTCTTATGAAGTAGAAACAAACAGCAATGGAGTGCATTTTCTATTGAGGAATCATCGATAAAAGGCAATTCAATTGAAAAACATGTCTCTTGATAATTCAAATCAAGTGAACAATCAGTCAATCTCTTATTCATTTTCAAGACCCTTAGATCAGCGTCCTGATGTCTTGACCAGCTTACTAATTGAATTTCTTTTGTAAAAAAACCATTTTTCTTCTGTTTGCTTATCATTTCATGAAGCATCTCATGATCCTTGCAATAAATTAAGCTTTTACAATTTTTAAACAAACAGAGTTTTTCAATTATTTTTTCTTCTCTATCTGAAAAACCTGCATCGTGAGCCATCCCAATATTTGTAAAAATACCAATATCAGCTTGAATCATTTTCTCCAAATTACTCATTTCATTGATTTGAGAAATTCCAGCTTCCAGAATACTCAAATAATGTTCATGCTTAATTCCAAGAACAGATATGGCTACGCCAATTTGTGAATTATAACTCTTAGGACTGCGATAAACATGCTCGTATTTATAAAGCATTTGGTACAGCCATTCTTTGATAATTGTTTTCCCGTTACTTCCGGTAATTGCCAATACTTCACTTTGGAATTTGTGCCGATACCATGTGGCGATTGCTTGTAAGGCATAAACTGAATTTTCCACCAAAATCACTGTGGAAGCCTCACACACTTCAGGACGAATGCTTTTGAAAACCTTTTGATTATCGATCATAAAAACACGAATTCCCTTATCAAATGCATCCTGAACATAAGATTGATCATTACCGTTGCTAGCTTGAATAGCAAGAAACAACGAATTATGCACATAAATCAATCTTCTTGAATCAAAATAAATATGCTCGATTTCAAATGATGTATTTTTACATAGGCAATCACCCTTTGATATTTTCAAAATTTCTTCAAGAGAAAATTTCATCTGTCTATAATTATTTTTAAAAGGTCATATGCCAGTCTGCATCGCTTTCGCAAAGCTTCCGCAGAGCAATGACTTCTGGCAGAGAACTCGCATTGTATTTTTTTTATTATTTAGCTTAAAGCAAAATTAAGGATTAAAAGCAAATAATTAACTTTGCCCATTCAATCAGCTCATGCCAAGCCAGGGAAAGAAATATAGCAATAGTGAAGCTTTTCAAAAGTTAATGAAATATTGTGCTTATCAGGAACGATGTCATCAAGAAGTAAATATGAAACTTTATGACTGGGGATTTTATAAAGATGATAGGAATGAAATTATCGTTAGGCTAATTCAAGAGAACTTCCTAAATGAGGAACGATTTGCACGTGCTTATTGCAGAGGTCGATTTCGCCAAAAACATTGGGGAAAACTAAAAATCGCCCAAGGTTTGAAGCAAAAAGGAGTATCCTCAAAACTGATAGAAATAGCTTTTGAAGAAATTTCTGATGATGAATATTTAAATACCCTCCAGACAATTCTGATTAAAAAAAGCAAATCAGTTAAAGAAACAAACGAATTCAAACGTAATTCAAAAATTGCATATTATGCTATAAGTAGAGGATTTGAATCAGCATTGGTATTTGACCAATTGAAACTAATTAAATTCTAAAGGGAAATAGTTTAGAGCTTTAAGTCATTATTTGATTGACCGCTTCTAAATCCATCTTATATCCTTCTCTTTCACACAAAGGACAAACAGTCAAAACTTCATCAAATTTATAATGACAACGAGGACATTTATATCTGTTGACATGATATATCATGCTTGTTTTTTTCTTGTATAAAATAAAAACAGCAGCAATAATAGGAGTCAGAAATAGTGCAACCAAAAAAATCTGCAAAGGGCCCAGTCGATGTCCCTTGCCCAAAAATATAAGCATGATGCATAAGCCTAAATAAAAAGCTATCAGAAGATACTCAACTAATCCCATTTATGTAATTAGTTAAGTTTAAATACTTTCTTGGCTACAGGGTGAATATCCCATTGTATATTATTATACTTCAAATCTACCTCATTCCACATGGGGTGTCCTTCACTTTTAAGTGTTGCATGATTATCACGAATGGATAATAAAAACTTCTCTAATATCTCTGCATCTGCTGGTGCTTCATTGGTTGTATTGGTAACCAAAAATGAATTAACTGAATAGGTTTCAACATTGTAAAACAACCAAGGATAGGTGCCTGCAGGAATTATTGATTTTTTATGAAATTGACCTAATCGCTCATCTTTAATGGGCACTAACCTGATTAGTTGATTATAGGTTGGCAACAAAGATTTTAGTTTATTTACAGGTGCATAACCAACAAAAAACAAAGCATCAATATCACCCTTAATAAGAGCAATAAATGAACTGTCAAACGACTTTCCGTAATCGATCCAATTAATTCCAGCAATACTTTTTATTAAACCTGAAGTTAAATATGTACCTTCTTTAGCAGGATTTCCTACTCCTACTTTTTTATCTTTTAAATCACTAATACTATATATCTTACTGTCTAGGCGCACAAGTAAATGTATTTCTTCTGAACCTAAGGGTAATAAAACCTTGATCTTATCTGTATTGTGAGTTTTTGCTTGATAATCGTATTGTTTTGCTTTTAGCAAAACATCATACTGTGTAAATGCAATATCAATATCAGGATTATTGATAAGCATATCATAATTGTTTACAGCACCTTTCGATGGTACTAAATTAATCTTTCCATCATAAATATTGATAATATCTTGAGCAATTTGATAATAAGAACCTGATTCAGCTCCTGAAACCACACTAATTTCTCCTGCATTTTTCTTTATAGCAAAAGGATCGTCTTGTGCAAATGAAAAGTTAAAAAGTACCAGAAGAATTACAAGGATGGAGAATGAACGCTTTTTCATCATTTTCGATTTTTATATTACAATTAAATTATGCTAATTAGCTTTTCAAAAATAGGAAAAAATAGGTAATGATTTGCTTTCATTTTACAATTGATATAAATTAAAAGCAAATCAATTTAAATACATCCCCGATAAGCTTTAAACGCACTTTCCGACTTACTTATCCACAATGTTGAGATAACTGCCTAACAATTTCAAACTTATTGGGTAGTAATTTGCATTACAATGCCCTAAATCAAGAAACCAAAAGCATGAAAATGCTTCAACTATTTATACTAAAAAGATTTACTCTTTTTCTTTTCTTTTTTATATTTCTATCTTATTCCTGTAACAATAAGAATAAGCCGGATGATGATGGGAATGATAATAAGTCAAGGCATACACTTATCAAAGTCTTGGACAAAGGAGTATTGTCAGCTATAACTGATTATAATTCTACAAACTATTTTGTTTACAGAGGTCAACCAATGGGTTTTCATTACGATTTGTTGATGATTTTTGCAGAACATTTAGGTGTTAAACTCGACATTGGCATTAGCACAGAACTTGATAAAACATTCTCTTGTTTACTCGATTATGGAACAGATATTATTGCTCTCGATTTAACCATTACCCGAGAGAGAGCTGAATTATTTGATTTTACAACCCCCATCATTAAAACGAAACAGGTATTGGTGCAACAAAAACCTGAGGGTTGGCAAAATATGAGTAATAAACAATTGTCAGACAGTTTAATTCGAAGCCCTTTAGACTTTTCTGGTATTACAATTTATGTTCAGAAAAACTCTTCATTTGTACCAAGACTCCAAAATTTAAGAGATGAAACGGGTACTGATTTTAATATTATAGAAACAAGCACAAAGCAGGAACAACTCATATCAATGGTTGCACGTGGTGAAATAAAATATACGGTTAGCGATCAACATGTAGCCATGGTTAATAGAACGTATTATTCCAATATTGATATCAAAACAAGTGTTAGTTTTGAACAATATCTTGCTTGGGCAGTTCACAAAGGGTCAAATGACTTGTTAGAAGAATTAAACACCTGGTTGGAAACATTTAAAAAAACTGCCAAATATAAATATCTCTATCGCAAGTATTTTGAAAACCCAAAACATGTTCAAATAACTGAAAGTGAATACAATACTTTAGGCGGTGGAAAAATATCAGCCTACGATGCGTTAATTAAAAAACATGCAAAAGAAATAAATTGGGATTGGCGTTTATTGGCTTCTTTAATTTACCAGGAATCTCACTTTTTACCTGATGTAACCTCCTGGGCAGGAGCTTTTGGACTTATGCAATTAATGCCAGCTACAGCAGCTAATTTTGGTATTGACCAAACTGCTTCACCCGATCAACAAATAAACGCAGGTTGTAAATTTATCAAATATCTTGATAAAGAATTCTCTGATATGGTTCCTGATTCAAATGAGCGATTGAATTTTATTTTGGCTGCCTATAACTCTGGACTAGGCCATGTTTTAGATGCCATTCGACTTGCAGAAAAATATGGGAGAGATACTGATATTTGGCGAAATAATGTTGATACTTTTATTCTGCTCAAATCAGATCCTCAATACTATCACGATCCTGTTGTTAAATATGGATATAGCCGTGGAGAAGAGTCCTATAACTTTGTTCGAGAAATTAATGAAAGGTATGAGCATTACAAAAATGCCATACCAGAGAATTAATCTTTCTTCTGAATTTTAAATTGTGCTGTAGAATTAACAGAGCTTAACAATAAAACATAAGTACCTGAATTCAGTCCGTGTGTTGAAAGATTCATAATACCCTCCCCAATAATTCCATCCATAACCTTTGCTCCTTGCATATTAATTATGGAGTAACGATCAAATTCTCCAGCATCAAGACTTATTTTATCGGTGAAAGGATTTGGAAACAGCTGAATTGCATTTGCTTCCAGTTGATTCATATTTCTTGACAAAGTATTGCTATCAGCTGCCCAAGGAAAAACGGTAAAATGTTCTCCTTTTAAAAATCTTTCTTTAGCAGGAATACTTCCTGAATTCAATACATTGGGAATTCCTATCGATGGCCAATTATCTTTAATGGTCCAAAAATCAGGAAGCTCGCTTAAATACATCGATTCATCTCTGAATTGATTGCTATTTGCAGGTATGATGGTTCCCTTGATATTGTTCCCGCAAGAAAAATGATTATTTCCTGTTAAGAAAAAATTTCCGAGCAGAGGCATCGTATTTGAAGTTTCATTGCCAATAAAATTCTGATTATTGGTTTCACAGGAAGAAGTAGTCATTATTATTCCATATAATTCTGCTCGATTTCTTAAAAATGTATTTAACGGACCTGAAGGACCCCAATAATGATCAATAACAATATTTTGGACAATATTTCCTTCAATTAAGTTCGCATGTGCAAAATGACCATGTAAGCTAATATCAGCAGCAGCATTTGCTGGGACTTCTGAACGAAATGGATCAGTAGAATAATTGTATGCAATGACATTACCATTAGCTCCATTTTTTGCCATCATAGCATGTCTTAGATGTTTAAAAATATTATCTTCAATTAAACATTGAGTTGAATGACGATTTAGTGTAATTCCATAGCCATGTGTTGCCGATCCTTCATAACTAAAAGCATGGTGAAAATAGGAACCACTTATTTCAATATGCGATGATGAATTAATCATTACATGACTTTGATAACTCATCGAGCTTTCAACTCCTTTCACCCAACAGTTTACAGCCATATTAAAAAAGATATTGTAACCACTTCCTTCATCAACACAAGCATATCGTTTTATGTGCAAATATTCTATTCCAACATTTTTAACAGGATTTATCTTTCTAATTTTAGGATGTAAGGCAGTATCATACGTGAAATGCAACTTTTCGTTGAGTGTTAACCGATTTCCATCAATATCCTTAATTTGAATCACTTGCCCCACAGCCCCTGTAGCCCAATCAGCTGGTTTAATATCCCATGAACCATTTTCCTGATATATTTCAATATAGTCTCCGGGAAAAAGATTTGATGCTTCCTGAATTTCCAAACTGTATGTCTCAATTGCTGCAGCTGCTGTAACTGGTTTTTCGCCTGCCCGGCTTTCCTTTCCACAAACATTTATACAACTTTGAGGTGAGCATTCCGAAAAGTCAAAATAAAAAAAAGAGGAGTCTGATGAAGCTCCTCTTAATATGATGTTGGAAGGTAGATTTATTGGTGAACCAAATAGGTAATAACCAGGCGGAAAAAATATTATGCCCGGCATTCCGGCAAAATAATCAATGGCCAGGCAAATAGATGCATAATCATCTGACACACCATTGGCAGTGGCACCAAAATCCATGATATTAATAGTATACTCTACTTCTACTTGGCTGGTTTCTAGTCCTGCCTTCGACCAATCAATACTTCTCTCAGCAGGTAAGTCTTGTGAAAATAATGTAAATGATAATAGTAATAAAAAGAGTAATAGAACTATTTTGGCATATTTTAGGACATCCAGAATTAAGCTTTTTTCCATGATACTTCTTTTTGTTTGGTTATAGTCTTGTTTGGAAAATGTTGTTAAAAAAGCTATTTAAAAAATTGTTGGTGGCTTTGATAAAAACCTTACTCGAATATACAATATTGAAATAGGCAGTCGCAAGTATTTTTGACTTACAAAAACACAACAGGCTGATTTACTATCTTTTATGAAAGATTATTTTTGTTAAAATCGTAACTTTTTTTGAATTAAAATTAAAGATTTGATGTTATTCCATTAATAATTCTCTCATTAAATCATTAAAGAGATTTTTATTGAGTGAAAATATTTCAAAATATGAGTGTTGATTAAAAACTAAGTTTATCGTTGCACCTCCTTAGGAGAGATGGCAGCCCCATAGGGATTCCTTCGGAAAGTGGTCGAATGCGGAAGTCTTGAATGAATAACAAATCTTTGTTGTTCT
The DNA here is from genome assembly GCA_018698135.1 of Bacteroidota bacterium. Lineage (NCBI taxonomy): Bacteria > Pseudomonadati > Bacteroidota > Bacteroidota bacterium. The sequence goes on along the minus strand of JABINZ010000045.1, from coordinate 149 downwards.
TGAGAAAATTGATTTTCTTCAAAATGTTTAGCACATATATTTTAAAAAGTCAAAAAGATTATATGTATTATTATGGTCATACAAATAATCTTGAAAAGAGATTAAAAAAACACAATTCTGGCCAAGTAAAATCCACAAAACACAGATTG
>JABINZ010000044.1 GCA_018698135.1 Bacteroidota bacterium | reverse complement strand
TCCAAATCAATTCGATTGCAACTATTAATTGCCTAAGCGTGTACCTGTCATCTATATTGTGGAAAACTCAGAAATTGAATAAAATTACTTGCTATGTTTGTCCCTGATTAGTTACGAAACTTGATATTTAAATCGAATCCTGTGTCATTCAGCATAATACGACCATGGTTTGCATCCTCAATGTAATAACTAGCAGCAGCATCCTTTAAATTAACATGATAAGTCTGGGCAAGTTTATTTGCAATTTCTGATACTTTATCCTTGGTATAGGACATAAATACATACTCGCCCAAAATGAATGTATCATCTAAGAAATAGTACAATACTTTCGCCCGATGTCCATAAACATCTTTTCGGTAACAAAAAACACGTAGGTCTTTACCTTCAATATGTAGAATTGAATAGCCGTATATTTTCTTATACTTTTTCCGATGTTTTTTACGACTGGAAAAAAATGCTGTTTTTTCAAAACCTACTCGCTCCGTGCTATGGTAAATCTGAAATTTGGTATTTGGAAAGAAGATTTCGTAAATATGATGATCAGGATCATCGTGATAACAAAGTTTGTATGGAGTTGGAATATCCTTTTGTTGGCAATATTGGTTAAACCGACTGCTATATTTACCAAAAAAAAGTTGATTAAAAAAATATCCCGGACCTTTCATAAATCTATATCCACGTAATAACAGTTAATTTAGCGTTATTAAATGGCTGCAAATATAGCATATGCTGAGATAAATCTCTTGTTTATTGATTTTTTTGAGCTATACTTTTCGTTTTTTAATTGCCTATTCGATTTACCGATAAATTGGTAGATTATTGTTAATCAACTATCCTAGTTGATTTGTCATACAAACGATCTTTTCCACTCGTTGCCCCATCAAGAAATGCAATCAAAAGTAGAGTTCCATTAGAATATCTTGGTGCAATAAGCGAAGTCATATTTGATGTTTCTCATTTATAGATGGTGTATAAAACTGACCAGATGCAGTATGAAACCAATGATTATTCGTAAAGCTACCTGAAGTAGCTGAATTTATATAATCAAAATATCCCTGTCCTGATTCCATATAGTACTAACATCTTGCAGTTACACAGCCTGAGCTATTCCATGATTAATTATCAGCGCTGGAATAGCAACTTCCATTGCTTCCAACATCAGACCAACACCAACCTAAATGTTACCATCTAAGTTGGTGTTGGTTACGAAAAATGCATCTGCATTTATACGTGAAGGATATGGATTTCCTATTAAATGATAAGCATATCCTGAAGTTGAACCTAACCCACTAAAAAGAACTCAATTTTAGTAATTTATTTGTGTGTACGTCATTTCCTGAGACCAATTTCACAAAGTAATATCCATCTTTTCCCTTGATGTGTATGGTTTCAATTCCTTTGGTTTTTATTTGCTTTTGAACAACTAATTGACCTAATACATCATATACGAATAATTCATAATTTGATTCTTTAGAATTTGTAAGATCAATAATTAAGTCACTAGAATTAAAATAAGTTGTTATTTCACTTATCTGATTTAGTTCATTTTTTTCTTCCAGTGTAGTTAAATTATTTTCAACTATTTGAGATGGATATGAAAAATGCAGAATAAACCTTTTTTCCTCAACAATTGGTTCATACATAAATGAATATTCCCCTGTTTTCATATTTATCATTTTGTTCAATACTAAATCCTCTATGAACACATCCATATCTGTAGCAAAATTATCCAGACCAGAAACACTTAATTTCTTCAGACCACCTGGCCCTGCACTCAAATATAATGGAATACTATTACCTTGTCTATTTTCAGGGATTGCATTGATGGAAAGATCTTTTCCATCATTTGTTTTTGAGTAAATTGTGGTACGATTTATACTATTTCCATCTAATTTATAAGCATCATATTGTCCATCAAAATATTCAGTCGACTGATCATCAAAGTAAACGACTGTTTCGTCATACAAATTAGCATCTTCCAATTTTAATGTCAAGCTATTCTTCTTAGAATTTTCAGCACGCATCTTAATGTCATGGTGCGTACAAGCAATTCCATTTACAGTTAGTTTGGCTGTACCTCCAGTTAAAACACTGACAAAATAGCCTTGAGATGCTGGAATAAATTGAGATCCACCATTGGTAGCATTACCATTTACATAGCTTGAAACAGCACTAGTAGATGGATCCCATACATAGGTAGAATTGTTTATCAATAATTTTGTCCAACCACTTCCATTATCCCAATCAACAGCTGATAAATAAGGATTGCCAACAAAATTGTAGCCATTTGAATAATTTATTAATTCTCTATTCTTTGATCCTTGATATGGTGTGCCTATTATTGATACCGTTGTATTATTTTTAAAATACACATCATAACCATTCAATAAAGTCAGCGTATCGTTTGGACCAATTGATGACCAGGATGAGCTAGCAGGATTGTATTCATAAAGTGCAGCCTGGTTAAAACAATTGCTAGGTGTACCTTGAATAACTGGGGTGAAATAATGCCATTCACCGCCTTTAAAATATCTTTCAAACCGAACCGTACCTGAGCCATAAATTGTCCCAGCACTTAGTAATGAAGCAGTTCGGCCATTCGTATCTGATTCTAAGATTATACATTCGCTTCCATTTAATGTAAACTTATCTATCACAGTAAAAAATACAGTTGAATTCAGTATTAAAGAAGCACTATCAGCTATAATTAGATCATCATTAATCGTAATATTTGAAGCAACAGTGGTTGACCCAGCATTAATATGAAGATCTTCAAAGTTGGTGAAAATTATTGATGGCAAAGTATTGGTGGCAGTTATTTCAACTGTACCAATGCCAGGTGTCCAGGTTGCACCAACCGAACTTTCACCAGCAATTGCTAAAGCTCCTGTGATCAGTGTTCCACCTGCAGCCATGTTTATTTCACTATAAGTTGTATTGAAGTTTTCATTAAGCGAAACTGATCCGGCTGTTAATGTTGCATCTGAAGTAAAAGTGAGAACACCTACTCGATTACCGTGGTTACTGGCAAATCCAACATCCACATTTCCTGTTACGGTTAATGAGGGAGTTAAACCTGAAAAATTCATATATGCAACACCACCTCCATCTCCGATAATTAACGAAGCACATTCAGCATTGGTGACATTCACTGTTACTGTATGGTCATTTTCAATAATCACATCTGAAACCAAATTAGGAACAATTCCATTCGGCCAGGGTGAGTCTGGCGTTGTTGAATTCCAGTTACCTGACCCGGCTGTTGATATGGTGGCTGATATTGCGATTAAAACATTAAAAGTAGTATGTTTTTTTTCATAATTTATTGATTTTATTTCATCATGATTTCTTCTGAATAAATAAGATCTCCATCAGATAAAGTGCTCACAAGAACGAGAAAATCTGTATGATTAGTTGAGCCGCCAACTTTCGTATTGTCGATTGTGATTTTTTTTCGATATGACCAGTTGGCACTGTACCATCCCTGAGCACTTATTTCAGAAAGAGGGAAAATGAAAAGAAGCAGCATTACAAAGAGAACTATTCGTTTATTATCTGATTTTTTCAACATGATGTATTATTGTTAAAAACTGTTTTCAAGTTTTATTAATGAACCTCTTAAAGTCCTAACTCACCAACACCTTAAATGCCACATTATCAAATATATAGAAATAAATTATAGCAAACTTAAACTATTAATATTGAATTTTTAATTATTCTTATTCACAAAATATCTCAATATTAACATTGTACTTTTTTTCTGATTGGAATGATACATAAAAACTCTTTTAACAAAAAGAATGACCTAAAACATCATAATTTTTGCACTGTAAAAATGTTTTATTCCTTATACCTACGCATCAATTGTTGGAGAAGACTTCATTTGTTTAATAGCTTGACAAAAAGCCCCAAACTCCCTATTTTTGCAAATCGAAAAATATATTCTATGGAAATAAACATTGAAAACTTAACAAAAATTTACAGGGAACAAAAAGCGATCAATGCGATTTCTTTCCAGCTGAATAGTGGCGAAGTATTGGGCTTTTTGGGTCCAAATGGTGCAGGGAAAAGCACCACCATGAAAATCATTTCTTGCTTTATGGCTCCTAGTTCAGGTAATGTAACTGTTGATGGGAAATCTATTTTTGATGATCCTGAAGCATTTAAGTTGAAAATTGGTTACCTGCCAGAAAATAACCCACTATACCTGGACATGTATATTCATGATTATCTCGCTTTTATTGCTGCCTTACAAAAAGTTCCTAAAGACAAAACCATTTCACGCATCAGCGAAATTATTGAATACGTTGGTTTGGGTGATGAACAGCATAAAAAAATTGGCGAGCTTTCGAAAGGATACAAACAACGGGTTGGCTTAGCACAAGCATTGATCCATGATCCTGAAGTCCTGATATTGGATGAACCGACATCTGGTCTTGACCCTAACCAAATTGTGGAGATCAGGGAATTAATTAAAAATCTGGGCAAGGAAAAAACCATACTCTTGAGTACACATATTTTGCAAGAAGTGGAAGCAACTTGCGATCGAATTATCATCATCAACAAAGGAAAAATTGTAGCCGATTCAACCCCAGCGGCCTTGCATCAGCAAGCACAAAGTGGCAGTTTAATCAGGCTTCAATTAGAATCAAAACAAACAGTTGATCAGGTATCAATGATACTGAAAGAGATTCCCTCAATAATTGATTTATCCGTTTTAGATGATCAGAAATTATTATATCAAATTCAATCAAGCGATGCCTATAGCAGTAAGAAAGCCTTATTTGATTTGTGCGTAAAGCAAGGCTGGTATATGCTTGAAATGAAAGAAAGTGAAACCAAATTGGAAGACATTTTCAGAAAATTAACAGCTTCAAACTAAGACTATGAATGCAATTTGGATATTGACAAAAAAAGAAATCAAAAGCTATTTCGATTCATTGATAGCTTATATTTTATTGATACTTTTTCTAGGATTCAGTGGCTTTTTCACCTGGCTCTATGGGAATGACATCTTTCTGGTCGGACAGGCCAGTTTAAATGTATTCTTTTCGTGGTCGTTCTGGACCTTGTTTTTTTTCATCCCGGGTATTACCATGCGCACAGTAGCAGAGGAAATGCATTCAGGAACTATCGAAATATTATCAACCAAAGCAATTTCGAACATGCAAATTATCAGCGCCAAATTTCTTGCTGCCTGGATGCTGGTGCTCATTGCCTTGCTACTAACTCTGCCCTATTACATCACAGTCAGTCGATTAGGAGACGTAGACCACGGTGCTATTATTGGCGGTTATTTGGGTTTATTACTAATTAGTGGTACCTATATTAGTATTGGCATATTTGCCAGCAGCATATCCCGTAATCAGATTGTTGCCTTTTTACTCACCTTATTCATTGCCTTGTTTTTCCAGTTGATTTTTGATTTAATTGCACGAAACATGACCGGTGGAATGGCCGCATTTTTCAATTTTATCAGTTTAAATTCTCACTTCGGATCTATTTCCAGAGGTGTAATCGATTTCAGAGATATATTTTACTTCTTTTCCATGATATTTTCCGGCTTACTACTGGCTAATTTCATGTTATCAAAAAAGAGCTTAATTGACTAAAGATATGTATCAAAATAAAAAACAAGCCAGCATTCGGATATTGATTATTTTAGGTATAATCATAGCCATTAATGTGATTTTATATTCATTCAACTGGCGTTTGGATTTCACTGCTGACAAACGTTATACACTCAGTGAAACAACTCGAACAACCTTGGAAAATCTGGAAGAACCCTTAACAATAACTGCTTATTTTTCAGAAAAATTACCTAGCGACATCCAATTACTAAAAAACGATTTTCGCTATATGCTGGAAGAATACAGCAAGTATTCGAAAAACAAAGTGGTTTTTTCGTTTGTTAATCCACAGAAAGATGCACGAACACAAAAAAAGGTAGAGCAAAAAGGTATTGTACCACAAATTCACAATATGCGCAAAAAAGATAAATTTGAACAACAACAGGTTTATTTGGGAGCAGAAGTACAATATGGTGAAAATTCTGAAATAATTCCAGCTATTCAACCAGGGGCGCCAATGGAATTTGCCTTAACATTTGCTATCCGTAAAATTTCATCAGATGATAAACCATCAGTAGCACTTATAAAAGGACATGGAGAAGCAGGATTAGCCGAATTGTCATATGTGAATGAGGCTTTGTCGGCTCTTTACAATTTAGAAGAGTTGGATTTGACTGATCAAACAACCATACCTCCTCACTTTAAAACAATCGCTATTGTCAATCCACTAGACTCTTTCAGTACTAAACAAATTCAAGAAATAAATAGCTTTGTTGGTTCTGGAGGCAGTGTTTTCATTGCGCATGGTTTAGTTCGTGGAGATTTATCAGGACAACCACCTCAATCCTATATCAATTCAACTGCTTTAGAAAGCTGGCTCAGCACATTAGGTATTATCATCAAACGCAATTTGGTCATCGATGAGCAAAGTACGCAGATTACCGTGCAACAAAAACAAGGGAATTATGTAATGAATACACCTCTTGATTTTCCTTATATCCCCTATTTTTCAAATTTTGGCAAGCATTCCATAACCGAAGGAATGGAATCGATGTTGGTTCCTTTTGCTTCAGAAATCGAGTGTGTTATTTCAGATACAAACATTAAAGCATTTCCATTGGTGCAAACATCTGATTTCTCAGGTGTTGAAATTGCTCCGGGAACCTTTGATATCACTAGGAAATGGCACCGACAACTTTTTAATCGTAGCCGAATTCCTGTAGCATTTGCAATTGAAGGACCATTGGTCGGAACAAACAATGCACGAATAGTGGTTATTTCGAATGGAGAATTTGCACTAAACGACCAGCAAGGTAGATTTCAGGGAACACCCGATAATATCAACTTTTTTGCCGGTGCCATTGATTGGCTTTCGGATGAAACGGGTTTGGCAGAATTGCGCACAAAAACCATTAGTTCACGACCAATCAAACAGTTATCCGATAAGAAAAAAAGCTTTTTGAAATACATGAATGTATTACTTCCCATCCTTATCCTTGTCATTATTGCCATAATAAGGCTGCGGTTGCAAAAAAGAAAAATTGCCATCTGGACTAATCATTAAATGTTAAAAACCGATAATAATGAAGCTTAAGAATTCACAATTATTGCTAATTTTTCTTGTTGTAGTCGTACTGCTGGTAGGCTTGCGATTTCTCAAATCACAAAAGGAAGAAGGAAGCTTAAAACAAACATTTTTTGAAATCGACAGTAGTCAGATAGTCCAGTTTAATATTACCCCTCTTGCTAATGAATACGAAGGTTTTAAACTGGTGAAAAACAATGATCATTGGATGTTGGAACAAAAAGATAAGCTAAGCTTTCGGGTATCTGATGAAGCCATTATACGTGCTATTGAAGAATTATTTAAACTGAAACCATCTCGCCTGGCCTCTGAAAGTAAGGATAGCTGGAGCAAATACGAAGTAGACACTGCGGGTAGCCTATTGGAGATTTTTACCTCAAACGAAAGCTTTCAGATTATCATTGGCAAAATGATTTTTCAAAATCAAGTAAGGGTTAATCAATATGTTCGATTGCCAGATGAAGATCAGGTTTATGCTTGTGAGAGTTATTTGGAAGGTACATTTAAGAATCCGGTGAATAAGTGGCGTAACAAGCAAAATATTGTGTGGCCATTGGGTTTTTGGCAGGAAGTAAATATTTCTGGTAATGCTAAAAATATTGGATTTTTCAGAAATGAAGATTCATGGATTAACAAGCATACACAAACAGATTTAGGGAATGATGTTGAATTGATTGCACTAATAGATGGATTTAATGCGCTCGGTTTTTCACAAAATAAAGACTTAACAACAGATTCCATGTTGTATAGTATTCAAATAACAACAACCCAAAATGAAAGTGTAAAACTGAGTCTATATAAAAATGCCCATGAAATGATATTGAGTTCGGCTTACAATACAGGCAACTACTTTGTTATTGACTCAAGCAAAACAGTCAGTTTTATGCAGGAAATTAAAAAATATGCAGAACACAGTTTGATAACTCCCTTGTTCTAATATTTTAATTGAATCAGGAATCCGTGAAATCAATTAGAAAAGAGTTAAAGATTCACTAATTCAATTCCTCTTTTGGGTTTTCTAGATTAAAACAGAATTTTCCTTAAATTCCATCATCTAATAAGTAAGCTTATGAAGATTAAAAATATGGCCTATGCATTGGTAGTGGGAATTGCCATTGTAATTATTTTAATTTATGGCAAAAACATTATCCTGCCTTTGGTACTTGCCATACTAATTTGGTTCCTGATTAAAGGTATTCGAAATGGCATTAAGCGAATTAAGATTCGTAATCGGATTGCTCCGCTTTGGCTTCAGAATATTTTAGCTTTCATTATTGTATTTGGCATTCTGACCTTCGTTGGCAAATTATTAGCCAATAATATTAATAAAATATCAGCTCTGCTCCCACTGTATGAGGCTAATATTCAGCAAATGATAAAGCAGCTAAACGACTATACAGGACTTGATATTTATGCTACACTAAACAATTATATTGGCGACTTTGATTTTTCAACCATACTTAAATCGCTATTAAATTCCATCACAGATTTATTTGGCAGTGCATTTATCGTGATTATATATGTTGTATTTTTATTATTGGAAGAAGCAATTTTTAGCTTAAAAATAAAAGCAGTTTTCAAAGAACAAGATCAATTTGAAAAAGTCAATGGTATTTTACAGAAGGTGAATAAGTCAATCAATTCCTATATCACTTTAAAAACAATGGTCAGTTTAATTACCGGAAGTGTTAGTTATATCGTCTTGTTAATACTACATATCGATTTCGCATTCTTCTGGGCCTTCCTCATTTTTGTATTAAATTATATACCTACAATAGGCTCTTTAATCGCCACACTATTTCCGTCTATAATTGCTTTGGTTCAATTCAGTTCATTTTCACATTTCTTTTTGGTTTTAGCACTAATTGGTGCGGTACAAATTCTTGTTGGCAATCTACTCGAACCTCGAATCATGGGTCAAACATTAAACATAAGTCCATTGGTGGTAATTATTTCTCTGACATTCTGGGGTGCAATTTGGGGTGTTTTAGGGATGTTATTGAGTGTCCCAATCATGGTGATGCTTATTATTATTTTCGCTCAATTTGAAAATACAAAAAGTATTGCTGTGTTGCTATCGGCTAAAGGGAATGTTTGAAATAGTTTATAATATCTGAATCTTCACAGATTGACTCAGATGAGAGATAGTTTAACTCAGATGGGAGATACAGATTGAAGAAGCCATTACTCCTTTACTTTTTTTCCATCCTCATATTCTTCTGTGAAAGCTACATTTCCTTCATCATCATACCATGTCCATATGCCTGTGTCCTTTCCATTTAACATATTTCCGGCTGATTGGATGCTTCCGTTTTTTCGATAGTAAATCCAATAAGACGTCATAAAGCCATTTAAGTCAATTTTGCCCTGATACTTAATTTGCCCATTTCGATAATACCGAACATAATCACCAAATATACTTCCTTCCCGAAATTCATCCATTGTTTTCAAATCTCCTCTTCTTGAGAAATTAAAACAGCGCGAATCTGGAAGGATATTATCAATCGTATCCGAAACTACTAAATCAATACAATAGGATTTTATACGTTTAAACCGGAACAATGTATCCGAAGCAATCAGTCCATTTTCCAAATAAATGATGTTTTTTTTGAATCCAAAATGTTTTTCAAGAACAGTACCGGTGTATGGAAGAGAATCGCCATTCAGGTAAAAGATGCAATTAACAGACTTAGACGTATCAAATTCTGACCAATCATGATGTTGGCCATAAGCCAGTGTGCTACAGAATAAGAAGAATATGAGTAACCTTATCATTTACAAAATTAAACGTTTGATCTACCTCTTTATATAGCCTCTCATTACTCCACGGTCGGACTTTCTGATAAAGCTT
>JABINZ010000043.1 GCA_018698135.1 Bacteroidota bacterium | reverse complement strand
TCTTAAATTCAGAAGTCAGGTATACTTCCTTGAAGAAAGCTTTCCCTGAAGAAGCAAGCCGTTTATTTGTCATAGCAGAAAAAGATGCAAAATGGCGTTATGATACCTATAAACGTTTAGCTGAAATGGATTTTTCTAAATAGTACAAAACACTTTTAATATAGGGCAGGTCCAACAAAGGCTTGCCCTTTTTTTGTGCTCAGACCTTTTGAGAGAAGAGCAGGAATCTCATCACTCTGTTCAATCATTAATATCTTTTTCAAGATGAAATAATTTCAAATACTTCACCTTTTAACCATTTTAGTATAAGTTGCTCGTTATTACTGATTCTACACAAGAAATAAACGTCAGAATAATAGAAAGCAGTGGATTCATGCAATATTTCAATTTTAGCTTCAGCAGGTGCAGTATAATCTGAATGAATGAAAAAGGCTTCTCCATTTCGTACTAAAACAAATCCAACGTGGCAAGATAAGCCAACAACATATAAACCTTCAGTCAATTCAGCCTTTATCCTTTCTGAAATATCAACTTCCAGCTTTTCATGAAGCTTGTAAATTGTATCTCCATCCGCTAGTGTTTTGATAGCATTTAACGCACTTTGTTGGGCTAGTTTATAACGATTTACATTTACACCCATATGTTTTAGCGTTGTTGAAACAAAATAACCACAAGCCACATACCCATCATTAGGGGTGTTGGTATGTCCTTCAAAATCCCATTCAGTTCCATACCAATATGGAAAAATATGATTGAGTATTGTTTCTGTAAAGTAGTTTGAAACAGAATCTAAACCAATTGAACCTTCCTGATATGCTTGTATTAGGCCTCCCTTCGAAGCAATTATTTTTTGCTTTGCAGATGGATAGGATTCTTTTTTCTTTTCAATTTCAATGCGATAATCTGACCAGTCGAAGCTATCTGCAACACAGCTTAATTCTTCACTTAAAATAGGTTCAGGAGCTTCTTGCTCCATAGATTGTTCATTATTCTTTGATGAGCAATTTATAAGAAGTAATAAAGGAAATAGTAAATAATAATATGAGTTTCGCAAAACGCTTTTCTATACTAACGAAGTATTGATTGAATATTGTTTCTGATGAATTTTTTTAATCGGATTTGCAACTTATTAATTTCTAAGTTGTCTTTAGTAGCAAGAATGATTTTTTAATGAAATAAATAAGTAAAATGAAACTTTTAGGACTTAACACAATTGCCATTATTTTAGCATCATTGATGTTTTCATCATGTGGTCATAAGGATTTTTGTATCGATGGGCAGGGAGAAATTGTTACGAAAACGTTGACTCTCTCCTCTTTTAGTGGTATTGATTTGGCTGTAGCTGCAACCGTAAATATTTATCAAGGATCTGAGCAAGAAGTTGTAGTGATAGGACATGAGAATATTATTGACAAATTAAGAACGGATGTTAAAGGTGATCAATGGGAAATTGATTTAGGCAATGCATGCTTTAATCATTATGATTTAACAGTTAACATTATTGTTCCTGCTTTACGAGATGTTCAAATAAGTGGTGCAGGAAAAGTAACAATCCATGATTTCGATAATCAAAGTGATTTGGACCTTGACATTTCTGGTTTGGGCAATATTGAGTTAAATAAATTTGAAGGTGCTGAGTCAATTTTTTTCAATGTAAGTGGTAGTGGAGAAATAACTGCTTTTGAGGAAATATCAGATGTCAAGAATCTGGATGTTCGTGTCTCAGGTGTTTGTGATTTCAATGGATACCCAATAATTTCAGAGAATTGTTGGATTGACATTTCAGGAACTGGTTCCTATCATGTATATTGTGAAGAGGAATTGGACATTGACATCAGCGGTGCTGCAAAAGTTTACTACCGTGGTTTTCCTGCCATCAATCAGCGAGTGAGTGGAGTAGGAAGAGTAGTTGATGACAACTAATTATCGACAAGAGATTTCAATGAGTGCCATCCTGAACGTATAAGAAGGATGGCATTTTTGTTTTAATAACTGAGCATTAATTCAAAAACTGACCTTTGATATAATCCAACATTAAAGGAAACTCCTCCGCATCAATGCCATGTTCAGACAAGAGTAGTTGGTCGTCAATGAAAATCTGTTCAAAAAGTTTTACATCAAATTCTTTTTCTTTTATACTTCTCAGATAATATGAACTTGCTTGTTGTCGATTGCCCAAACACCAATTTAGGTGACCTACATTTATCAGGTCATATTTGGTTAGTTCATCTTCAGGGATTTTTTGATAATAGGTTGTAGCATCCTCGTATTTTCCAAGTACAAAGGAAATCCAGGCAATGGGACGAACAACTTTATGTTTATTTGGAGCTAAATATTCTACTTTGAAATAATACTCTAATGCTTTGTCGTATACTTTCAAATCGAGATAGGAGTGACCAATGTTTGCCAGAATAAATAAGCTTTCTGCTTCTTGTTTTAAGGCATCTAAATAATAGCCCAATGCCTTTTCATGAATCGCCAGATGTCGATTACAATAGGCTAGTTTTTTTAGATTCCAAATATTGTTAGGAGCCACTAAATCGGCCTTTTCATAATAGCTGAGAGCCGTTTTATAATCTTGATCTTGTTGATAGCAATAGGCAATTTTCTGAAAAAGTTCTAAATCAGTATGCTGTTGTTTTTCTAGTTTATTAAAAACTTCGAGTGCTTGTGGATAGTATCCTTTTTGAAAATAAAACTCACCCAATGTGCGATCTATAGTTTCATTATCAGTAAGTAAACTGGAAAACCAGGTATTGGAATAATTCAGTTCTTCACTAAAAATGTCAAATAGTTGTTCTTTTTGTGGATGCAATTTGAATAGTCGATACAAATCCTGTATGTACTGTGTATACATACTGCGTATTTGAGCACTTTTATTCAGGGCTTCATCTTCTTTGGCTAACTCAGATATCTGGCGGATTTCAGCAATAAACATATCCATCATCATGCCTTGTTGCGCTTCAGGAATATGTTGAAAATTAAGGCAAAATGAGTATTTGTCGGAATTACACATATAAGGAGCGAAGGTGATTGCTTCCAAAAATTCTTTTTTCAAATCGGCAGAATCTCCCTGCTGAAAAATGCTTTTAATAGAATCCTGTTCCAGATAAAAAGGCAATAACCAATTGGTAAATTGATTGAAAAAAGGAAAACGTTTAAGCATGGCGAATGTGCTCATAAATACATCAGAACCATCTAGTTGAAGGTTGGAAAATTCTTCAATTTTTTGGTATAGCTTGGGTGTATCTTTAAAAAACTCTTGCCAATCAGGATTCTTATCTTCGTCTGCTGCTTCAGATAACATGTTTTCAATATCCAATTTATCGCTAAGCTTAGGAGCCATTTTCATGACTTCCGGTAAAATTTCTTCCTGTAATTTTTTGCTCAGTTTTTCAGTGTCTTTCGACTTTATTAGTTGCAATAGAATCAGCTCTAAATCGTCATTGAAATTTTCGGTTTTCGCTAACTTTTTTAGTTGTTTTTGCAGATCGGGATATAGAATAAGTTGCTTGTCGTATTTGAATAATGCCAGTACAAAGCCTACCAAAGCACGCTGACTTACTGCTTCCTGTCCACCTTTATAAATTTCAGCTAATAAATTTATTTTTGAAATATCGAAGATATTTAGCAAGCCTAGTGTAATGGCTGATACCAATAATCCTTTATTATACCAGGGGAAATACTCAGATTTCATTAACTCCCTGACAAAATGCTCTTCGGTAACACTATACGTATCAGTAAGCCATAACCTATTGAATACGTCTTGAAGCGTAGTGTTATCTTTCTGTTGACTTTCAACAGAGGAATTCAATAGCAAATCGTCTAATTCAATTTCAGCAGATAATAAGTCAATTAGTTTGGAAGCTTCTTCTTTTGTCAGATTATTTTTAACCTGATATGCTTGTTTTTGTCTATAAATTGGGAAATATCCGCTTGATTGAATAATGTGTTGTTTCACTTTTGCTGTTAATTCCAAACTAGATATGAGCAATTTGCTGTAAACCTTTGATCTTTCAGGATCTGATGATCCGGTCATGGTAAACTTCAATATATTATCATAAGTCATTCTTAGATTATCAAGTTGAATCTGATGCTCTCCAAGCAAATTGGCACTAATCTGAATTTGCAATAAAGTAAAAGCTTCATGCAATTGACGACTATTAATGCAGTTTTCAATTTTTCGAAATGAATTCTTAATGGAGTTTATGGTCATATATAAAGGAATTGAAATAGCAATTTAACCCTAAATTAATCATAAATTGCTAATTATTAGACAATTTGAATTGTACAATAAAAATGCCTTTCCAAATATATTGACAAATTGACAAGTTCTTCATTCTTTGGGTGTCTTAAGCAATTATAATAAAAAAATTAAGTCTAAAATATTGATTATGAGAAATTTTACAGAACGAGTTTATAGGACAATGAGATTTAAATTCAGTTTGATTATTATTCTGGCAACAATTACTTTTAGTAATGTTGATGCACAAAATTTGGTTTCTGTAACACCTGATAGTGCCATGCAGGGTAATCAAGTCATTCTAACAATTGTTGGTACACAGACTCATTTCTCAGCTATAAATAATGCATTTTTCATTTCATTACGTCAAGGCAATAATCGAATATCTTGCGATTCATTTTCAATTCAAAACGATAGTTTATTGCTGGCTTATTTTGATTTACCATATACCTTAAGTGGTTGGTGCGATGTAAATGTATTGAATTTTACTGATGGAAATATGCTGCTACCAAATTCTTTCTATATCACGGCATCTCCTACTGCACCAAATATCATCAGTATTAATCCTGATAGTGCTTATCAGGGAACATCCATTGTAGCTACCATCCTCTCTGTCAATACAAAGTATGCTTCAGGAAGCATCACTAGAATCAGGCTACGTATTGGAGGATTCAATGGTACGTTTAATGCCGATTCTTTTATTGTAAATAATGACACGAATATTACGGCTTATTTTACATTTCCGTTTACAGCAGCTACTGGCTTGTACGATCTTATAATTGATCATAACCTGGATGGAACGATTAGTTTAAATGACAATTTTGAAGTGATCGAGTCTCCATTTAAACCCAAAATCATTTCTGTAAATCCTGATAGCAGCTATCAGGGCACGTCCTTAACATTGTTGGTCATTGCTGCGAATACAAACTTTACACAAGCTACATTTAGTGCCATTAGTTTAGAAATGGGTTGGTGGGATGTGATTGATGCAGATACATTTACCGTGATTAACGACACCGCATTATATGCCGATTTCACCATTCCAATGGATGCAAATGTTGGGCTTTGGGATGTAGTGCTTAACAATTCAATTGATAATGAAATAGTATTAGACAATTCATTTGAGGTTGTATTATCACCATTTAGTCCTCAGATTATTTCCATAAATCCCGATAGTGCTTATCAGGGAGAACATATTGCCATTACAGTTGTGGGAAAAAACACGCATTTCTTATCAGGAACAAATAATTATTATCGAATACAAAGAGGTAACTGGAATATAATTAATGCTGATTCAGTTAACATTACCAATGATACACTATTAGTTGCTTATTTTACAATATCCTATCAGATGGCTCCTAATATGTATGATTTTAGAATCGATAATACGATGGATGGATTGCTGAACCTAACAGCTGCATTCCTAATTAAAGAATCCCTTACAGCTCCAGCTATAATTGCTATTTATCCTTCGGAAGGTGTTCAAAACGAATATGTAAAAGTTAGTGTGAATGGAACCAATTCTCATTTCCTTTCAGGCGTTACAACACAGGTTTTATTAAGAATGGGGGCAAATAACTCTATTTATGCCGATTCATTTGATATCGATAACGACTCCTTATTATATGCCCATTTCAATATTCCACTCATTGCTCAAACCGGTATTTATGATTTCAGAGCAGTAAATAATGTGGATGGGACATTGCAATTGGGCCAGTCGTTTACTATTAATGCTACACAGATATTTCCTAAAATATTATCAGTTACGCCAAACGAATTAAATCAAAAAGAAAGCTATGCTCTTTCTATAAATTGTCAGTATACCAGTTTGAATACACAAACTCCCCCCATTATCCGATTGCTTTTTAATGCAACGAACATCATTAATACAGATTCCATTCAAGTGGTTAACGATACATTTCTTTACGCCTATGTTACAATTCCTGAAAATGCTCCAATAGGATTTTATGATGTTGAAATTCTTCCATATGCTGCCCAATCAATTACCGGGCAAGATATGGTTGAAGTCTTAATTTCCCAATGGTCGCCTCAAATTAGTTTAGTAGATCCTGCATTTGCCTATCAGGGAGATACATTGTCGGTATCCATCCACGGGAAAAATACCTTGTTTACGAGTGGTGCAATGATCAATGTTCAACTGGTACAAAGGTTTACCGTTATTAGTCCTAGCGGCATTAAAATAGTTAATGATTCCCTGATTGTTGCCGATTTTATAATTCCTGCAAATGCCAGACTTGGCTTATATGATGTGGAGGTAAATGGAACTATTCATGGAGACATGATTTTGGCAGAAGGATTTGAAATTCTGGTTTCTCCAAACGCTCCTCAAATAGAATATGTAAGTCCTGCAAAGGCTGCTTGGGGAGAAGTTCTATCTGTTTTAGTCAAAGGGAAAAACACGAGTTTTGTTGGATCTACAAATCCTCGTGTACGATTCCAAAGCAATCAAGGTAACTTTATTTCCGATTCAGTACATATTTTAAGCGATACGATAGCCATTGCTTATGTTACTATTCCAAAAACAATTGCGCTGGGCTTTTATGATGTTCGTTTATGGGGATTTACAGAAAACTTGACACTTTCGGCTGGATTTGAAGTGATTTCTCGTCCTTTGGTCATCAAAATAAAATCCATTACACCTGACAGTGCTTATCAGGGAGATAGTATTCATATGAACATTCAATGCAGTGGAACAGAGTTTACGAATGCAAAATTAGTACAAGTATTTTTGTCGAATCCATTGGAAGCCGATTTGATAGGAACCTCTGTAGAAGCAATTAATGATAGTGTTTTAACAGTAGAATTTGTCTTCAAAAAAGATGCTTGGATTGGATTATGGGATGTAAGTGTGGTGTCAGATATTTCTGGACAGACAACTGAACTAGAGTTTTTCTCATTATTAAAGTCTACTGGGATGCAGGAGGCTAATTCATTGTCGGCTAAAATTTATCCAAATCCTGCTTCTGATATGCTGAATATTGAATTCGAATCAGATGCAACCACCACAATTCAGCTTTATGATTTGAATGGAAACCTTTTAGTGGAGGATAAAACTCATCATGTGAATTTAAAGCAAATTGATATAAGTCATTTAGCCAGTGGCTCCTATATTATTCAGCTAATCTCCAGTGAAGGTTTATACAGGGGGATGATTATTAAGAAGTAATTATTGACTTCGACATAACATGAGGTTCTGATTAGTTTCAGAACCTCTTTTTTTAAAATTTAAAATTAAACGAATGAGGTATTTAACAGTTGTTTTTGCGATGTGTATATTGTTAGCGATAAGTAGTTGTACTCAACAATCCGATGAAAATGTGAATTTGGAAAACGAGGATACGCGTACTGAAGTATTTAAGTCGCTGGTTACTAATCAGGATATGTTAAGAGAATTTATCCAGATTATAAAAGAAGATTCAACAGCAATGATGATTTTTCAAGCTGATAATCAATTGATGGAAATGATCAATACGAACGAATCATCATCCTATTCATTCAGCAAGAAATTGAACAATATTAGCTTTGAAGAAGCCATTATAAAAGTTACTGAACAATTAAAAACAGAAGGTTTCGGAGTTCTGACGCAGATTGATGTAAAAGCCACATTAAAGAAAAAGCTTGATGTTGATTTTAAAAACTACATGATTCTGGGAGCCTGTAATCCGCCTTATGCCTACAAAGCTTTACAAGCTGAAAACAAAATTGGAACCATGCTTCCTTGTAATGTAATTGTGCAAGAACATGAGGATGGTTCAATTGAAGTTTCAGCTGTTGATCCCATTGCTTCTATGATAGCTGTTGATAATTCTGAATTAGCTGTAGTAGCTAAAGAAATTCAGAGCAAACTTGAAAAAGTGATAAATGAACTGTAAGCTATTGAATATCTGCTATTGTAGCTACATTGTGAAAATTGCCACAGATTGACAGATTTTTTTTCAGAGACTATTTGAATTAGTTAAATCTATGGTTATAATATGATTCTATCAACTTATAATTATCGAAATTAGCTTAATGTAAAACTTGAATTTTCAGTGGCAGATAGTTACATTTCACAATTGACTATGTGCTTATAGAAAGTAGATAGTTAATAGTTAGGGTACATAATAATGAGATTCACGATAGTCATATTGCTTATACTTCTGATGGGTTGTAATTCAAATAAAAATGAGGTCACAAAAATCAAAGACTCTTCAGAAACCAATGAATTACTTTTCTATTTTGGTGTGTATAGTAGGTTTGATAAAATCTATAATGCACTTGATACATTCCGTTTTGAAAAGAAGATTTTCCATGACACTTTGATGACTTTTACTTATGGTATTTATGAGGATAGTTCATATAGGCTTCTAGATAAAATAAGTTTTGAAGTTAAGAATAATCAAGTAGTTGGTATTGATAGAGAGTATCTTGAAGAAGTTCAAGTTGATTCTGTATTTGTAGTTAATCATTATGGGGATTCGATTCTACTTTTAGAATGTCAACCTATAATACCAGCAATAGATGGAGATGGAATTCATATTATTAGTTTGGATTTTGGGTTGATTCTTTCCTATTCACGGTCGTGGAGAAACTATTATCATGTAACTCACACATCAAATGATGAAGTTACGAGAAAAATTCAAGAGCTTCAGAGATTATATTTCTTAACAAAAGCAAAGATTTAATTAGGGACCCCAACACTAGTTTTATGGAATGCTTTGCTAAACGCATTGTTCTGCTCAAAACTGTACCATCATACTGCCTAATGAAAACTGCATTTATCATATTGACAACATTACTGATAAGTTCAACTCTCTATGCAGACATTCTAATTTGATGAAAAATGAATAATATTTGGCATTAATACCAATAATTGGTACATTTGGGTAAATAATGAAAAATGAATAGAAATACATCAATATCCTTAGGAAGCTATTTTCTCAATTTTATTCATAATAGAATATCAGCAGGCCGATATAATAATGCAAGTGAAGTAGTACGTGCAGGATTGCGTCTTTTAGAAGAAGAAGAGAATAGAATTATTGCTTTAAAAGATGCCATTCAAGAGGGAATCGATAGTGGAATTGCTCATGATTTTAATCCAAAGACACATCTTGAACAAATAAAGTCCAAAAATAAATTGAATGGCTAAATACCATTTAACAAATAAGGCCGTTGAAGATTTAGCTGATATTTGGTATTATACAGCTGACACATGGTCTGAAAATCGAGCTGATAAGTATTACAATATGCTGATTGATACTTTTGAAGAATTATCATCTAATTCTGATTTAGGAAAAAAGTATTCAGGAATTACTGAAAATTTATGTGGAATTAGAGCTGGGAGACATATTGTATTTTATCGAAAAATTGATGAGATTAAATTAGAAATAATAAGGATTTTGCATGAGCAAATGGATTTAAAGGAAAGAATAAAAGAAGAATAAGCTAATCAAACACATGTTTCAAGCTATATCAATAAAGCCCTCCCTCGTTGGAAATTCGGCTGACAAAGTTTTTGGATTTTAGGCCCCGAAAATTTTTGGGATGGTGAAGAAAAGTGTTATGCCACAGAAAAAGACCCGAATGTTGGCAGAAATAAAAACAGAAAAATCATGACAACCAAAGAAATTTTATCTGAGCTCAAAGAATACGGAGATGAGCAAACCAAAAATACGTACATAAAACATGGAGCAAAAGAGCCACTTTTTGGCGTTAAAGTTCAGGACCTGAAAAAGATTCTGAAAAAAACAAAGAAGAATCACGAACTCTCATTAGAACTATATGCTACCGGAAACCATGATGCTATGTATCTGGCTGCTTTAATGGCTGATGAAAAGCAAATTACAAAAGAACAACTTGAACTATGGGTAAGTCAGGCATACTGGTCCTATTTGAGTGAATACGCTGTGCCTTGGGTTGCTGCTGAAACAGAATACGGCTTTGAATTAGGCCTAAAATGGATTCAATCGGATATAGAGACCGTTGCTTCTGCTGGTTGGGGAACATTGGCTTATTACGCAGCAGTAAATGATGATGAAAAGCTGGATACCAAGGCCTATCTAAAATTACTTGATACAGTCGAAAAAGAAATTCATGATGCCCAAAACAGGGTTCGTTATACCATGAATGGTTTTGTGATTGCTGTCGGAACCTATTTCGAACTGTTGACTGAAAAGTCAAAGGAAGTAGCAAAGAGGATAGGCAAAGTTAGCGTGGATGTTGGAGGAACTGCCTGTAAAGTGCCACTCGCCAATGATTACATAGATAAAGTTATTGCCAAGGGGAGAGTTGGGGTCAAGCGAAAAACAGCAAGATGTTGAAATTGAATTAAGAACTAAGGAACAATCAACAAGCTTAGAAACTAATTTGGTGTAAAGTCTAATCTTTAAATTTTGTAAACGATGTATCTTAACGAACAAAAACAGAAAAAATGAAGATCGCAGTTACGGCAGCAAACGGACAATTAGGATCGTCAATTGTAAATGAACTAATAAAGGAGATTGGTGAAAAGAATGTAATTGGAATTGTAAGGTCTCCAGAAAAAGCAAATCATCTTGGAGTTGAAATTAGAAAAGGTGATTATAATAATCGAGATGATTTTAATGCAGCTTTAAAAGATGTTGATAGACTAATCCTAATTTCGGGAATGGATGATCCTCAAAAAAGAATTCAGCAACATAGGAACGTAATTGAAGCTGCAAAACAGAATGGGGTAATAAAGATAGTTTATACCAGCATAGTCGGTGATGAATTCAAAAATGCATTCAGCCCTGTTGTACAAAGCAATCGGCAAACAGAAAAAGATATTCAAAACTCTGGTCTTGAATGGTCAATTGGCAGAAATGGAATTTATATAGAACCAGATTTGGAGTACATTGAGACCTACCTTAAAGATGGAGAAATTAGAAATTGTGCTGGCTCTGGAAAATGTACTTATACATGCAGAGAAGAGTTAGGATATGCATACACAAAAATGCTGATAGATGAGAAACATAGCGGAAAGTTGTATAATCTTGTAGGCGAACCCATTTCTCAAAGTCAACTTGCAGATTATATAAACAAAATCTACAAAACGAATCTTGTTTATAATTCAGTTTCAGTTGAGGCATATGCAACTGAAAGAAAAGAAGAATTAGGCGATTTTATAGGAACTGTTATAGCCGGGATTTACGAAGGAATTAGGAATGGTGCAAATGATATT
>JABINZ010000042.1 GCA_018698135.1 Bacteroidota bacterium | reverse complement strand
ATTGACCGATCGTAATTTGAGAATCGCTGGGAAATCCAGACATTACGGTTGATTTGGTGGGGCTGTAATATTCTTAAATAAAATAGAGATTAGTTTTTACTAGTAAATTAGAATCAATCAAACGCAATAATTGTCAATGATTCATATTTTTTGAAATAAATTACTACGGAAAGGTGTATTAATAGTTAGAATAAAATCAATTTACCTTGGCATGTCGCTAACTCAGTTTTAATAAATGCTGCTATTGGTAAAGTGTTTTTATTGGTTGATAATAATGTGATCATCCATATTAAAAATTTTCTCAAATGGAGTAATAAATGAAACCGCTTATTAAGAACAAGGTATTTTATTTAAATAAGGATTATTCAAATATTGCTCAACAGAATCTTTTAAACAATTTGGCTGAAACCAAAGGGATTAGCGAATTCGAATTTAAACAAGAAGGGCAATTGAAAGTCGTGTTTGATTTAATGATTATTAGAGCTGAAAAAATAGAATTACTAGTGAACGATGCAGGTATTCAAATGTCTAACCGGCTTTTTGACCGTCTAAGAAGAGACTGGCGTCACTTTCTGGAGAATAATGAGTATGACAATATGGTCAGTGTGCCACGTTCATGTTGCAAACTTCCAAAAGAGTAATTAGTGCCCGACCGCAAGATCGTTAACCTCAATGATAGTCTGAATTGAGCCAGATCAATTACAAGTGAGATTGAAAGATAATATAGGATTTTTTAGGTGAATAAAAGATTTCAATAGTATATTATGATACTGATATTACTAATCATATAAAACCAATCAGGCTGACGATCCTGATGGTAATATACCACTGAAACCCTTCAACTTCATTTGAAATGTTATGAGAAAATTATTCAATGAGCAAATGAAAATTGGCGCAATTGATATTGCAAGTATTGAAATCGATAAAAAATCCAGAGACGAGGTGCCTAAGACATTATTGGGATTGCAATCAATCTTTACTAATATCCGGATCAGGGAGCGCGTTTTTACGATTTTAAAGCAAGCTTTACCTGCTAAGAGTCTTACAGGGATTGGCAGAAATGGAATGAGCGCCTGGGAGATTTTAGTACTTTCTGCCATTAAGCTGAGTTGCGATACTGATTATGATCACTTGAAAGATATTAGCGATAATCATAATAAAGTCAGATTGATGCTGGGACTATCACCTTTGATAGATGAAAGCTTTACTTATGGTCTTCAAACACTAAAAGACAATATCGGATTGCTATCTGAAGAAAAATTAAGGCAAATTAATCAGGTAGTCGTTGAATATGGACATGAAATATGCGGAGCAACAAAAGACGTAGATCTGCACTGTAAATGTGATTCTTATGTCCTCTTAACCGATGTCCATTTTCCGACTGATATTGGATTAATGTTTGATGCGATTCGTAAAGTTATCGAATTAACCGGTAGATTGTGTGAAAAATTGGAAGTTCCAGGTTGGCGAACTTTTGAAGCAAATATAAAAGCGATCAAAAAACGTTACCGAAAAGCTCAGAAATTGAAACATTCTACTTCTAAAAATGAAGAGGTAAGGCAGAAACGGACGAACATCATTAAAGAAGCTTATCTCTTATATATCGAAATGGTAAGAAACTATCTTAAGAAGGTTACAGATACGATTCAAATGATAAAAAAAGAAATTCCGGGACTCCATTTGGAAACCTATGGAATCGAGTATTATATCGAGCATGCTGAACGCCAGATCGACCAGACGTATCGTCGCGTTATTGAAAATGAGAAAATCCCTCATGATGAAAAAGTGTTTTCGATCTTTGAAACCCATACGGAATGGATCAGTAAAGGAAAGGCGGGAGTCCCTCAGGAACTGGGAAGAAGAGTGACTATAGTAGAGGATCAGTATGGATTTATCATTGATTATTATATCGGAAAACAGGAGACAGATGATCAAATCGCAGTTCCTTTGATAAAATCGGCAAAAACACTTTTCCCCACCATGGTGAGTTGCAGTTTTGATAAAGCATATTACAAACCCTATAACAAAAAAGAATTAAATCCTTACCTGGAATTACTGGTGTTGCCAAAAAAGGGAAAGCGAAATAAAGCCGAACAAAAAGAGGAATCCAAAGCGGAATTCCAAAAAGCCAGACAACAACATTCCGCAGTAGAGTCTGCAATTGCATCATTGCAAAATCACGGTTTAAAAAAATGTAGAAACAAAGGCGAGGTTGGATTCAATAAGTATGTTGCAATGGGTATATTAGCCTTCAATATCCACAAACTGGGAGCAATTATTGGGGAGCAACATCGAAAAAGTGAATCCAGGCGAAAGAAGTATTCGGCTACATACGAGGAAAACAGAAAATACCGAGCAGCCTGATCATAAGATTATGGAAAAATACAAGTAGATAGGCGAAGTGCGCCTAAAATCTAGAAATATGTTTAAAAATCGTGATTTTATCGCTAAAATAATTAACAAGAATAATTTTTTAACCACAACAGGCACTGGCGGAATAATACCTATCAAAAATCCTGATCGGATTTTTAAAATTAGGTATTTTTCGTTCAGACACTAATTAGCAAATTATTTCAATCTATAGCGATTTTCAATTTCGTTGCTCTTATCTGTATACTGAACGAAGTCGAGGTATACTCAAAGAAACTTTGACGTTTGCCCCAACCACATATGTCCTGTTTTTGGACAAATTTCTAAAGGATAATAATGAAAATTAACCTTAATCCCGCTTTTTTTTCCGAAAAAGAAAAACAATTTTTAAAAACTGATAAATTTGAAGTTTCATTGTTCAATTATGATTCTGGCGTAGAAGCTGTCCGAATTCATACTGATTTATGGGAAATGATCTGGCTTCCGTTTATGGGACAACAGATTT
>JABINZ010000041.1 GCA_018698135.1 Bacteroidota bacterium | reverse complement strand
TTTTTCTACAATAATTAATGCTGTCAACAATAAAATCTTTATAGGTTGACCTGGAAAAGACATCAAGCCAATATACAGTTGCAAATGATATAAAATATATTTGGCTCTGGTCATGGAACTTGTAGTTTCTGCTCATATTACATTCGGGTTATTCAAATGTATGAAGATTCTTTGGATTTAGGAAGATGAATCCTATTGCCACAAGTCACTGACTTGCGGGAGGAGTGCATTTCGTTTTTAACAGTTGCACTGTTGTACAAAACTAGCATTGCATTCCATATTAAATGTATTCGAATATAGTTCTTTAGTATCTTTAATGTATAAAATGTAACTATTGGATGAACTAATCTCACGAACTTATATTAAGATTCTCAATTATTTCATGATTAAATGGTGTAATGAAAATTGAATTCTTTGAACTATATGTTATTCAAATCGTTCAATTCAGATTTTATAGCAAGTATTATGAATAATTGAATTTCGTTTTATAACTAATATTTGAGTGGTTAAATGCAAGTACTTTCATTCTGATGCTTAACTAAATGAGCATAGAATCAATGGCTAAAGATAATATAACGAGAAGTAAGAATACGTTAATCACCATAAAATAGCGAAAGATTTGGAACGTCTGTTTACTTCGAAACAGTAAACCTGAAAAAACGGCAATTAATAAAAGAGAAAAGATCAGAATGCTGATTTTAGCAAATGAGGTATATGTAACCTCAAAAAAAGGAATGAATAAACAGGACAATGCAGTTGCCACAGTCCACATGAAAGTGATACGCTTCAGTTGTTTTTCAGAATAAATCTTTGTTAGTGAAGGAAAACCTGCTTTTTCATATTGTTTTCCATATTTCATGAGTAGTAGCCAGAAATGAGGTATTTGCCAGATGAAAAAGAAAAATGCAAGTATCAATAGCTTGGGATCGAAAACATAACCACCAGCTGCAACCCAACCTACCATGGGAGGCAAAGCTCCAATTACTGAACCTGGAACAACAGCAAATGCAGTTTTGCGTTTTAATGGAGTATAAATAAGATTGTACCAAGCCATTGCCAGAAGTGCTAAAACTAAAGCGGTAAGATTAGATGATAATAAGATCATTAACGAGCCTGTTACTGTAAGCAACAAAATAAATAGTTGAGCATTGAATTCAGAAATCTGACCTGAAGGAATAGGACGATTTTTTGTCCTTTCCATGGTAGCATCTAATTTTCTTTCTTGAAATTGATTTAATGCTGCTGAACCACAGGCGATTAAAAATATACCAAGGGTAGGAAAAACCAAATGCCACGAAAAGCCACCATTCGCCAGCACATAACCAACAATGGTGGTTAAAGTTACCGCAATGGTAATTCGTACTTTGGCTAGTTCGAGGTATTGTTTAAACATCTTTATTTTGTCAAGGATTTGATAAAGTCAATAACTTCAGCCAATTCTTCCTCTGTAATTTGCTCTTTGTAAGGGATCATTAATCCTTTGTTGAAGCCTTCAACCACATCTGCATTGGGTTCATAAATCGATTTTTTGATATAAGCTTCATCAGCAGTTACTGTTCTCTTTTTTCCATCCGTTTCAACCATTTTTTTACTTCCATACAAACCTTTGAATGAAGGACCAACTCCTTGAACACCATCCAAAGAATGACAAGCAACACATGCATTTTTTTTGATTACCTGCAAACCAATATGTTCGGTTTCTGCTGAAACGGGTTCTATATCATTATACCATTCCAGGTAGTCGTTTTCGGACACAACTTTTACTTTTCCCAACATGTAGGCATGCCTTGTTCCACAATATTCAGCGCAAAGAATATCGTATTCGCCTATCTCATTCGCTTGAAACCACATCCAATTATCTTTTCCCGGAACCACATCTTCCTTGATACGAAATGCAGGTACATAAAAGCTATGTAATACATCAGGAGAAAATAAGTCTAATTTGATGGCTTTACCAATTGGAACAACTAATTCGTTTATGGTGTGCTTTCCATTTTTATAATCAAACATCCAGGTCCACATCATGCCTGTGACCTTAATTTCTATTGCATTTGCCGGAACCTGACGCGTTGGTAGGTATCCTTTATAACCAACCCAGAACATAATTAAAACTAAAATGGTCGGAATAACAATCCATGTTAACTCCAGCTTTTTATTGTCTTTTACATCTACAGGTTTCGGATGTCTTTTCTTGCTATATTTAATAGAGAAATAGATTAATGTAAAAGTAATTCCGATTAGAAATATCAAGCAAATACCGAAAATTATAACAAATGCAGTATCAATACTTTGATTAAAACTTGAAGCGTTTGAAAACATAATCTCTTTTTATCTGTATGAATAATCAACAAAGGTTAACAAAATGAAGGTTATGAAAACCACCATTGTAAGTATAAGCATTATTGAAATAATTTTACTTTCAAACTTCAAATGCATGAAGTAAACGGCTACTATAGTTGCTTTAATTGTAGCAATAAATAGCGCTGCAAAAACAATGAAGTTTTTGAGATCCACCAAAACGGCTGAAACGGTTATTACTGTAAGAATAAGTAAGGCTACCCATACCCACATATGGCTTATAAATGATGAAATATGATGCTTTTTGTGTTCCATGGGATTTCTTATTTAATGAGATAAAACAAGGGGAATAAATAGATCCAAATAAGGTCGACAAGGTGCCAGTAAAGCCCCCCGTTTTCATGAAAAACAAAATTGTCGTGTGTAACTCTTTTTTGCCTAATTCGCATAATAACAAAACCCAGTAATATCGATCCAACCACAACATGTAATCCGTGCAATCCGGTCATGAAAAAATAGAGGAAGAAAAACAATTGCTCTCCTTTATCAATGCTCATGAAATGCTCTTGTCCGGGAAATAAACCGTGCTCAAATTTTGCTCCCCATTCAAAATACTTATTAACCATAAATACCAAGGCAAAAACAATGGTTAGCCAAAGAAAACCAATGGCCAGTTTTGGTTTGTTCTTTTGAATAGCGGTTATTGATAGTGCTACTGTTAAACTACTAGTGATTAAAGCAATTGTGTTAATTGTTCCAATAAATACATCCAATTCAGAACCTGCATGAGCAAATGGATCAGGATTTTTATGACGGTAAATGGAGTAGACTAAAAAGAGTCCTCCAAATAATAATAGCTCAGTAAACAGGAAAATCCA
>JABINZ010000040.1 GCA_018698135.1 Bacteroidota bacterium | reverse complement strand
TTGACAAATGATGTGCCATTGTTGTATTGCTATACAGCAAGAAAATTATTCATGTTTTCTGTCAATATGACTTTATAAATGCATTAAGGTTTTATTGGAGGATCCTGATAAAACTTATCTTCTTTAGTCATAGCCTTATGAGCACGGTATTTTTTTCGGCTGTCTACAACATATACGCTTTCAGGATATTCCAAAATAATTCTTTCATATAAAATAATGGCATTCTCAATGTCGGCAAGTTGGTTTTCATAAATTAGGGCTGCTGAATATAAAGATAGATCGGCTAGTAAGTCAGTCGGGTAATCGCTAAACACTTTTTTATAATAATCAATTGCACTATTATAATTCCCAATTTTTTCAGCAATTTGTCCTTTAAGAAAATAAACCTCATCAATTAACACATGATTTGGATATTGATTTTGTAAAGAATCAAGAACACTACTTGCACTGTCGTATTGGTGTTTGTAAATGAAAAAATCTGCTCGTGCATACATTTTTAAAGGAACAACATTTGAATCAAACCCTAATACATCTTGAATGAGCATGGCCAACCTCAAGGCATCGTTTGCAATTAGCTCAGAAGTAGAAGCTTTCAAAACATCCAATTGATCGTTTGCCCAATTAAAGTCTCCGCGATAAAATGAAAGTTTGGCATTTCTGAACTTTGCTTCGTGTCCCAAGGGGTGATCTTTATACATTTTTGCCACCTGCATATACAATAGTGAGGATTCCCAATCATCGCCTGACAACACATAATAGTCAGCCAATGAAAGTTTCATTTTTGCCTGAGATGTTTTGCTAATACGAGGATAGTCGATGTATTTATTTAAAAGCTCAATAGCATCAGAAACTTTGTTTAAATAAATAGCTTTAATTTCTGCCAGACGCAGGATTACTTTTTCAGAAATATCAATATACCTGAAAAAATCAGTATTCAAATAACGGGTATAATGGGCTTCAATATCTACTAATGCCGATACAGTAGGATTTGGCAATGAAGTTATTTTTAAATATTTCACTTCAATTAATCCGAACTTGGAATGAAAATAATATGGTGTTGTTGTTCCTTTTTCCATAATATATTGATAAATGCTTTCAGCAATATCGAATGCATTGCTTGAAATACAAATATCTGCCAGCGAAACAAGAGCTGCATTGTTATTTCCACTTCGTTTATCTAAAGCTTTTTGCTGCCTGAATGCTGCTTGGAAATCTTTTTTCTGGATATAAAGCCATGACAATAAGTTCACAAAAACAGGAGTGTAATTGCTGTTTTGAACCTCTTTAATTAATCGTTGTTTTGTCAGATTGTAAAAATCATCATCTAAAACTTCATCCTGCAATTTGTTTTGAACAGATTGAATTAAGCGCTCATCATTATAAAGTAAATTGATATACTCATCAACAATAAGTTCTTTGTTGCCAGTAAGTTTATATAATTCAGCAAGTGAAAAAGCAAATGCGGTTGGATCATTACTAAGCTTTCTTCCTTTCTGAAAAACGCTAATAGCATACTCAAATTCCTTTCTTTGAATAAATGCATTAGCCAGCATAGAAACAGCTGTAGGATTAGCATTCACGTTCTCTACGACCTCTGCATATTGTTTTTTCTTCTTCCGCTCATCTCCCATAAGGGAGTATACATAGCCCAAATCAACTGCCAAAATATTTTTGTTAGGAAACCTTTTGATTTGTTTTTTGATCATCTTTTCCGCCACATTGAATTCAGTTAAGTTAATCAGGCAATCGAGGTAATAATGATAAAAAATTTCAGAGCCGGGATCACCTTCAAACAGTTCTTCAAATAGGATAGAGGCCTTTTCAAAGTCATTGTTTTGATAATATTGTATGGCCAATAGTTCTGTGCTATTATCCTGTGCGAATAATAAACTGCTTAAAAATAGGGTGAAAACAAATAGGAGTGTGCGCATAGAAAATTTTACCTCAGTGTTTGGAGTGTTACTTCAAGACGTTTGATGAATGGTTTTTTCTTTATTTCCGGGGCATATACAATGGCATCGATGAATAACATGCGGTTATTTTTAAGGTCTTTAATAGCATAATAAAGAAAAGGACCACCCATAAAATCACCTTCGGTTTCCCAAAGACCTCTAATTTCAATAGCTTCATAACCAGAAATTGTTACATCGCGTATAACGGGTGGATTGTAGTCGTAAGCTATGACCACATAGGAGCCCTGATTTTGTCCTTGAATTAAGTTTGATGTGATCTGATCTTTTTTCAAGAGAATCTTATCTATTTCAGCATCCTTAAATTGATCCAAGGATGTATAATAGAATAGAATATCCATGTTGTAGGCTTTGGTATTGTTGCGAAACCAGCTTAATCCATCAATTTTGAGATTTCGTAAAATGGTATCAGATTTTGATGGCACCCTTTCCATAATATTTACATAACCCTTGGGAATACTTATGTCAATTTGATGCATTTTTAACAATCGGGTTGTGGCTGTATTGTTTCGTCCTTTAGCATATACCCTTCTTTTTAATCGAATTTTTTCTGATTGATCGTATTCCTCAATAAAATCATTTTGTTTTTTTTCCAATAGTAAAATCAACTCTTCAATAGTAGATGCTTCAGCATAGATGACTTTTTGAGGATAAGCCCATGTGTTTTCGGATATCTGAAATCTGGATTCGTTATTTACATTTTTGTCTATATGCAACTCATTTTCTGCAAAGGCATTCATTCTATCAGATGCTGAGTTTACATTCAGTGCCATTATGCAGAGGTTGAGTTTTTGATCTTCTGTTAATGAGTCAGGATGAATGATTATAGGATTGAAATGAGGTTCATTCTGGGGTAAAACATCAAATTTGATAGCAAATAAGTTATTGAGTGCTGTTTTTAAATCAGGATATTTTGTGGCTAAATCACTGATTACAATAATTGAATATTCTTCTCCAGTTGAAATTTCTTTGAATTCGTCTGTGATTTTTTTGTCTTGAAAATCGTCAGTAGTTGCCTCTTTTTCCTTTTGCTTACAACTCATCAAAGAAAAAATGATCAGGAAGCTTATTATACTAATTTTACTCAACTTTTTAAGCTTAATTTCGATTGAGAATAATTCCATTTTTTTGTGTTTAGAGTCTTCAAAGTTAACCATAAGATGGAACAATAATTAAACCAAGGCTGGTCGATTAAAAGATTAAAAATACCAATTTGATAATTATGATACGCTAAATTCAATTTCATGTAATTTTGCAGTTCTATGCTATATCATTTAAACAACGATACAATTGTTGCCATTGCAACACCACCGGGCAAAAGTGCACTCGGAATAATCCGCGTTTCAGGTAATGATTGCTTCGATATTGTGAACAAAGTTTTTTCGGGCAAGGATTTGACAAAAGTTGATTCACATACTATTCACTATGGTTTTATAAAAGATTTAGATGGAAATGTGCTAGACGAGGTTTTGCTCAATGTTTACAAATCACCCAAAACCTACACAGGGGAAAATTTGATTGAAATTTCCTGTCATGGCTCCATGTATATTTTGAATGAGGTATTGAGTTTATTGCAAAAGGTAGGAGCAAGGCTTGCCCAGGCAGGAGAGTTTACCTTACGGGCATTTATGAATAAAAAACTGGACTTAAGTCAGGCAGAGGCAGTTATTGATATGATTGATTCAGAGAACGAAGCTTCACATAAAATAGCAGTCAATCAAATTCGAGGAGGTTTTTCGGATAAGATAAAAGAGCTTCGTGAAAAGTTATTGAATCTGATTTCATTATTTGAATTAGAATTGGATTTTGGAGAAGAAGATGTGGAATTTGCCAGTAATGATCAGCTCAAAGAAATTCTGAATGAAACAACAGCTGAAGTAAAAACCTTAGTTGATTCTTTCAAATTGGGAAATGTCATCAAACAAGGAGTTTCGGTTGTTATTGCAGGCCGGCCTAATGCTGGAAAATCAACTTTATTGAATGAACTTTTGCAGGAAGAAAGAGCTATTACATCCAATATACCGGGTACTACCCGTGATTTTATTGAAGACACTATTAATATTGATGGCATTCTTTTCAGGTTTGTTGACACAGCAGGACTTACATCAACTACATTGGATTTGATTGAAAAAGAAGGTATTCAAAGAACACTCAATAAAATTAAAATTGCTGATTTAGTTATTTATCTGTTCGATATTACTGAATTGACTGTTGAAGAAGTTAAAGGAGATGTCAATCAACTCGAATTGCATGTTCCTCACCTGCTGATTGCCAATAAAATTGACAAGGACGGTGTTGAAAGTATAATCAAAAAGGATTTTTCTGAAGCCTTCGATAACCTAGTTTTTATATCATCTAAGTTCCAGCAAAATATATCTGCTTTAAAAGTTAATCTTCTTAAAACACTTGATATTGAGAAATACCAGGGCGATTTGTCTATTGTTACAAATACTCGTCATTATACAATTCTTAGTGAAATCTTACGATCAATAGAGGAAGTAAATCAGGGCATTGACAATCAGTTAACCAAAGATTTCATCACCATCGATATTCGAAAAATAATTCAACTAATGGGAGAGATCACTGGAGAGATCACAAATGATGAGATTTTGGGGAATATTTTTGGTAGGTTTTGTATTGGCAAATAGCTGTTCTGGTGTTGCATTTGGCTGTTATTTGCATCAAAAAATGAGATCATACTTTACTAAAGTATAATTGCTGAATATGATAAAGTGTTCTGTCATTTTCCGAAAATGACATCCAATAAGGTTCTTAGAAGTATAAATTGTTTTTGAACGGTATTCTAACATTCTTTATCGGGCAGGGATGTTTAAAAGTTGCAAAGGAGTTGATGTTTCCTGACAAGTCTGCTCAAAGTTATATTCCTTTAACTTATAAAAATTCGCTTTGAGATATGTGAGATTATAAAGGAATTATTAAGGGTTCGAATCCTTCCCACCAGGGTTAGTTTCATTCAACGATTATTTCATAGTGCAATTTTCGACTCTATCAGAACAGATTCGACTTCATAAATTCATATTTATCTAGGCTCACTGAGCTATGTAACATTGCATTGAATTTTAAAACAAATTATTGCAATGAATAGAATTTTAATCATCCTCTTACTGGTACCTTATGGTTTTACAGTTAATGCACAGGATAGTATCATCAATATGTATATCGATAGTGCTTTATCTAACAATCTTGCTCTTCAGCAAAAAGAATATTCTTACAAAAAAAGTTTGGAAGTTATAAATGAGGCAAAACGATTGTTTCTGCCAACTATTTCATTTAATGCAAGCTACACTATTGCTGAAGGAGGCCGAATGGTAGAGATTCCTTTTGGAGATATGATGAATCCTGTTTACAATAATCTGAATCAGATTAACCAAGTGTTAAATCCTTCTGCTCCAAAATATCCTGAGATTGAGAATATGGAAATGTCTTTTGTTCGAAGTCCAGAGCAAGAAACAAAATTAGTTGCAACTATGCCTGTTTTTAATGCCGCTATTATCCAAAACCATAAAATTAAAAAGGGATTGGCCGAAGTGGAAGGTATAAGTGTGGATATTTATAAACGAGAACTCGTTAAAGAAGTAAAAGAAGCCTATGTTAAATATTTACAGGCAGAACAAGCACATAAACTTTATATCAATACATTGAGTGTTGTAAACCAGAATCTTAAAAACAGAGAAATTCTTTTTGCCAACGATAAAATTACCATTGACGAAGTATATACCGCGAAGGCACAGGTCAAACAAATTGAACTTGACCTTGCTGCGGCAAATAAAAACAGGATTATGGCTTCTTCCTGGTTTAATTTCCTGTTAAACAGAGATTTTGATGCTGAAATAGAAACCGTACAATTAGCCGTATCTGTAAGCTCCAATGATAATTTGGAGGATGTATTAAATGCTTCTCTTTCTAATCGTGAGGAATTTACTCAATTCGATAAATATGTTGAAATACAGGAAAACAACATTAAACTCGAAAAAGGAGCTGCCTTGCCTAATGTTACACTATTTGGTCAGTATGGCTTTCAAGGAACAGATTACTCTTTTAACGATGAGACAGATATGGCAGTGGCAGGTTTGTCTATGAAGTGGAACTTATTTACATCCGGACAACGAAAATCTAAAATACAGCAGGCGCAGATAGATCGCCAAATTTTAGAAAGCCGAAAACTTGAAGCTGAAAATCAGGTTCAATTGGAAGTAATCAATACCTATTATTCATTGCAGGCTGCCAAAGAAGGTATTGAGTTGGCAAAGCAGGAACTAGAAAACTATCAGAAATCTTATTCATTTGTTGAAAAGAAATACCAACAAGGGATAGTTAATTACTTGGAATATTCAAATTCACTTAACAATAAACTTAATGCTGAAAACAAGCTAATATTGGCTCAATACAGCTATCAGCTTGAGCAAATAAAACTTGAACGTTTAACATCCAGTTATCAATTTTAAAACAGAAGTATCATGATCAAAAATATTTTTAGAAACAGTTTACTAATTCTACCTTTTGCTCTAATGTTTAGTTGTTCAACAAATAAAGGAGAGGAGGATACAAATACAGATAAGGACAATCTTGTAGTAACAACCACTGAAGTAAAAGAGATAGAATATTCAGATCAGCATAGGGTCACAGGCAGAATAAGCTATCACCATGAATATAAATTGTCCTTTAAGACTGGCGGCATAGTTAAGTCAATTGAAGTAAAGGAAGGGCAGTACGTCAAAAATGGAATGTTGTTGGCAACCATAAAAATGGATGAAATAGAATCAAAAACAGAGCAAGCAGAACTAGCCTACGCTAAGGCAAAAAGAGATTTCGATAGAGCAACTGCCTTATACGCTGACAGTGTAGTTACTTTAGAACAGCTACAGAACATGGAAACACAGTTGCAAAATGCTGAAATGAATGTAAAGACAGCTGTTTTCAATTCAAAACATGCACAAGTGGTGGCTCCTGCCAATGGCATTGTCCAAAAAATTCTGGTTCAGGAAAACGAATTGTGTAGCCCCGGAAATCCCATTATTATTTTTGGTGCAGAAAATCAAGGCAAAGTACTTACGACCAATGTTTCTGACGCCAATGTAGTGAAAATTGGGGTAGGTGATAAGGCAAGCTTACAGTTCGATCCTTATCCAGAAACGGTATTCAGTGGTCAGGTACTTGAAATAGCAGGTATGGCAAACCCAACAACTGGTACATATGAGGTGAAAATACAGGTTAATGATAGTAACAGTCACTTACGCCCTGGTTTTATTGGGAGTGCATGGCTTCAGTCTTCTCACACACATAATTGGATGGAAATCCCGGTTGAAGCTTTAGTTTTCTCAGAGAAAAGAAAAGGACAAGTTTACATAGTGGAAGATGGTCTTGCGAAAAAAAGAGCCGTAAAGATTGAAAGGCTTCTTGAAGATAAGTTGATTATCTCAGAGGGACTTTCAGTAGGAGATAAAGTAGTATCAAGCGGCAATCACCGTTTGACAGGAGATAACATTAAGATAACCAATTTATAAGAGTAAAGCGATGAATAAATTACCAAAATTTGCCATAAATAACTTCCAGTTCGTAATTATCATATTTGCGGTATTGCTCTTATGGGGCTTACGTGCCTTCAACTCCATGCCACGTACCGAAGATCCACCTGCAGGACAGCCTGGGGCTATAGTTACTGTCGTTTATCCGGGAGCAAATCCTAGCGATATGGAAGAACTGGTTATCAACAAGATTGAAGAAAAAGTTAATGAGCTTGAAGACATCCAGGATATAAAATCTATTGCCGCGGATGGTTTTGCGCTTGTAAATGTAACCTTCAATTATGGCAAATACGATTTTGATGATAAGTACGATGATGTGGTACAACAAGTGAATGCGGTTAAAACGGACTTACCAGATGGTATTCGTGAAATCAATTACCGTAAGAAAACAACAACAGATACAAAAATTCTTCAGTTAGCATTAAGCTCTGAAACGGTTGAATACATCAAAATGAAAAACACTGCTGAAATTCTGGAACAAAAACTGGAACAGGTGGAAGGCATTATGGTGGTGGATATTATAGCTGCGCCAGATAAGCAAGTAAAGATTGAAATCAATTCCGATAAAATGGTGAACATGGGCATTAATATCGATAATATCTCTAATGCCATTAATGCTAATAACCAGAACATTCCGGGTGGCGAAGTGATTATGGGCGAAAACAGCTTCAATGTAAAAACAAGCGGTTCATATAACTCGCTGGATGAAATTAAGAATACCGTGGTAGGTTCCGCTCAGGGTCAACTGGTGTACCTGAAGGATGTAGCCGATGTTAATCTGGACTACGAGTACAATAAATACCAGGCTAACTTTAATGGTAAGCGAAGCATATTTATTACTGCCGAGCAAAAGATGGGAACCAATGTGCTGGAAATAGCTGAAAATGCACACATTGTTATCGATGAATTTAAAGAGGACCTTCCTGCCGGTATGGAACTAAATTATGTACATGACCAGTCGGTTAGCGTAAGCTCTAGTGTTAATGGGTTTTTAATGAATCTGCTGCAGGGTATCATGCTGGTAGGGTTGGTAATTATGTTTGCCATTGGATTTAAATCGAGCATTATTATAATGGTGGCTATTCCATCTTCCATTTTAATTGGACTTGGTTTTGTTGATATGGCCGGATTTGGCCTGCAAAACGTATCAATAGCTGCATTGGTAATTGCATTAGGATTATTGGTGGATAATTCAATTGTGGTAATAGAGAATGCCGAACGCTTATTACAAAAAGGATATAGCAGTAAAAAAGCTGCTATTGAGGGAACCAAGCAGGTAGCCTATCCCATCATCACATCAACTTTAACTACCCTGGCTGCTTTTATTCCAATTGCCATGATGCCCGATGCTGCCGGGGATTATATTAAAAGCTTACCGGTTACAGTAATTGCAACCTTATCGGTTTCAGTAATTCTAGCCCTTACTGTATCCCCATTGCTCATGTCGAAGTTTGTAAAACCTGAAAAAGACGGTAAGCCAAAAGAAAAGAAATTGCAAAAGGTATTAAAAGGATTTATTCAGGGGCCTTACAAAAAAGCATTGCATTATTCATTGACACATACACGTACAGTGATAATTATTGCAGTGTTAGTGTTTGCTTCATCCTTGGTTGTGTTGAAACTTTTTGTAGGTTCAAGTTTCTTCCCTAAAGCCGAAAAACCAATGTTTATGGTTCAGGCAACCTTACCTAAAGGGAAAAGCCTGGAAGAAACTAAAAAAGCAGCTGCTTTTATTGAGAGTGTTTTAGATACAACTTCGTCTGTCAAGCAATATGCAGGAAATATCGGGAATGGAAATCCAAAAGTTTACTTTAATACTTTCCCTAAAGAAAATGCTAAGAATTTTACTGAATATTATGTGGTTCTGAACGAATACGAAGCTGAAGAGTTTAATGCTTTGGTTCAAAGTTTACGCAATACATTTGATCAATATATTGCTGCTGATATTAAGGTGAAAGAGTTTCAGCAGGGACAGCCCATTCAATACCCCGTTGAGGTTGTATTGATGGGTGACAATGTAGAAAACTTAGTAAAAGTATCGGAGGATATTAGAACCATTTTGCAAAATCAAGAAGGCGTTATTAATGTGAACAATGAGCTTGAAGGCATGCGCACCGATTTGCATGTGAATATCAATAAAGACAAAGCCTCTTTGATGGGTGTTCCGGTTTCTACCATTGACAAAACAATTCGTACGGCATTAAACGGATTGACCATTTCTCAATTCAGAACCAGCGAAGGAGATGAATACGACATGATTCTTAGTCTTCCAATTGATAATAAGGCAAAAATTGAAGACTTTGATAAAATCTTTTTAAAGTCGATGAGTGGAGAACAAATTCCATTAAGTCAGCTAGCACGTATCGAGTTTGCAACAAGTCCGAGTTTGATTACGCATTACAATATGCAACGAAGTGCTACCGTAGGAGGCGATGTGGCAAGCGGCTATAATACAGGTGAAGTAACCAAACTTTTTGACGCTGAATTGGCTAAGTACGACTTGCCTTTAGACGTTGATTATAAACTTAAAGGTGAAACCACAAAACAAAATGAAACCTTTGGAGGACTGGGTGCTGCAGCAGGTATTGCGGCACTAATTATTTTGGCTATTTTGGTTCTGCAATTCCGTTCGTTCCGTCAGCCCTTCATTATATTTACTGCTATACCTTTGGCACTTACCGGTTCATTTTACGCTTTATTAATAACTGGCTATGACTTTTCATTTACTGGGTTTATAGGAGCTATTGCGCTTATTGGCATAGCCATTAATAACGCTATTATTCTTATTGATTTTACCAACAATGCCCGTAAGGAAGGAAAAAGCATTTACGAGGCCTTAATGGAAGCTGGACAAACTCGTTTTATACCTATCGTAATCACATCGTTTACCACTATTGGTGGTCTGCTACCCTTAACCTTACAGGGTGGAATGTTCTGGGGGCCATTGGGTTGGACGATAATAGGAGGACTATCGCTATCAGCAGTCCTTGTACTGTTGGTAATTCCAGTGTTGTACAAAGTGATGATAAAAGAATAAAAACAATTCAAAACAGATTAATATGAAGAATCTAAGAAACATATTTATAATGCTAACTATCAACTTATTTACCATAAATAGTTTTGCTCAGTCAGATTTAGCAGGAGCGTGGATGGTAGGCGGGCAAAATACCATTGTGAAAATAGAACAACAAAACGACATTTATAGTGGAAGAATTATCTCTTCTGATAATCCTAAAGTAAAAATAGGAAGACTGATGGTTAAAGATTTAAAACAAACTAAAGGCAAATGGGAAGGGAAAGTATATTCACCAAAGCAAAAAGAATGGTACGATGCTGAATTTACCAAAAAAGAGAATAAACTGAATATTGAAATATCTGTTGGTTTTTTTAGTAAAACTGTAGAGTGGACGAAACATAATTCGTAGAGATAATAGCTTAAATATTAACTTTACAGAATGCAAAAACAAAGCAGGGTTAAATTGAAATGACAAAAGTTGTTTTTAAAATATTGACTCGTATAATACTCGTATCACTTTACGCCATTCTAGTAATGAAACTAGTGGGATTTGCTATGCCTGATGATATTGAATACAACTCACATATTCCCAAACAATTTTTTTTTATTGCATACCTGTTTTTCTTCAATTTAAATAGTGAAGGTAGCTTGTTTTTTGACCGCTACTTGAATAAAAAGCTCCCATGGTTTTATTCCCCCCATAAGAGGATTATTATCCAATTCACTTTTATTATTCTTTGGGCGTTTATCACCATAGGATTTCCTTTTATTACTTGGTATTTCATCAATGGAAAGTCATTAGCATACCCACCTGCATCTGTCATTATTTTTATTGGTTCCGTTGTTTTTCTTTTGGGATTTATCGGGATATCCATGACCATAAGCTTTTTCAAGCAATGGCAAATCTCTTCATTGGATGCGGAGTATTATAAACAAGAAAAACTTAAAGCTGATTATCAGGTTTTACAAAATCAGGTAAATCCTCATTTCTTGTTTAATAGTTTGAATGTGCTTATCTCTGAAATAAAACATAATCCCAATACTGCGGTTGAATTTACACGTAAACTATCGAAAGTTTACCGCTATGTTTTACAAAGTAAAAATCATGATTTAATTGCCTTAAATAAAGAACTTGAATTTATTGAATCCTTTATCTTTTTGCATAAAGTCAGAATTGGAGATGCCCTGGAGTATTCGACAAATATTTCGGAAGAAATAGTACAAATGCAAATCCCTCCATTAACGCTGCAAATATTAATTGAGAATGCCATTAAGCACAATGTAGCTAACAAAGAAAATGTGTTGAAAATTTCTATTGTAGGCAACAGTGATAAAAAATTAATTGTAAGTAATAACCTACAAATAGCTGAAGGTGCAGATTCAACACACACCGGCTTGTCAAACCTTAGCAAGCGATTTGAATTGCTTAAAAAAGATGGATTTACCTATGAAGAAAACAAAGATAATTTTGTTGTAACGATTCCACTAATTGATGAATAAGATGGTTCTGAAAGTATTAATCATTGAAGATGAAATTCCAGCTCAACGTTTGTTGAAAGAAACCTTGGAGGAAATTAATTTTGAAACTGAGGTAGTTGATTGCTTGAATGGCATTAAATCAGCTGTTGAATGGTTTCAAAAAAATCCACACCCAGAGATAGTTTTATTAGATATTCAATTGTCTGACGGACTAAGTTTTGAAATATTTAAGCAGGTAAAAATTGAAAGCATGATCATATTTACCACAGCCTATGATGAATATGCCATGCAAGCATTCAAAGTTAACAGTTTGGATTATCTGTTAAAACCCATTGAAAAGGATGAATTGCAAGCTGCATTTGAAAAGCATATGCAATACAATAAACAATTTATTCAAGAGAAGAATTCCAATATTGATTTTTCGGAACTTGCCTCACTCATCAAAAATGAAAAATCGGAATATCGTAAACGCTTTCTAATACAATCTAACGAATCATTTTTTCATTTACCAATTGAAGAAATTGCACTATTTTACAGCATGCAGGGAATTACATTTGCTGTTACTTTCGAAAAAAGAGAATATCCTATTAATTTTTCGCTAGAAAACTTAAAGGAACAAATAAATCCAGAGGTGTTTTTTAAAGTGAATCGTCAGATTATTATTAATTTCGAATCCATTAAACGAGTTCATTCCTATTTCAATGGAAAGCTGAAACTCGAAACTCACCCATCGCATTCAGAAGATATTGTAATTGGAAAAGATAAAGCTGCTGCTTTTAAAAGGTGGTTGGACAGCTAATTTAAGCCAGCCTCAACCAATCTACCAGCTCTATTAGTTTAGATGAAAACATAGTATCCACCATTCAGTCCTTAAGAAATTACTTGTCATTATGTTTCTTTTGTTTGTATTAAAGCCCGTTTTCCTTGTTGCCCTTTTGTTG
The DNA here is from genome assembly GCA_018698135.1 of Bacteroidota bacterium. Classification (NCBI taxonomy): domain Bacteria; kingdom Pseudomonadati; phylum Bacteroidota; species Bacteroidota bacterium. The sequence continues at coordinate 2,294 of JABINZ010000040.1, read as the reverse complement.
CCCAAGTGCTGTAAGTGTATAGATAATCAGCTAACTAGCATTTTTTGTATTGGCAAATAGCTGTTCTTGTGTTTCATTTGGTTGCTTTTAGTTATCAAATTTGTGTATCCATATTCTTACTTTTGGATAATTATTTCAGTTTTTGGATAATTGAATTCCATAAGTTGAGATTCTTTTGATTAAAAGGGGGTGAGTTTGTAAGTTACAGAATAAGAGTGTTTTACACACGCCTTCTTGTTATATGGATTTCATTTTTTTAAATTCAATAAAGAGATAATTATTGTGTTTTTGGATAATTCTTATCTTTTTTGGAGAATTAAATTTCTGCGAACTTTCCTTGATATGCATTTGCCCTGGGTAGTTTTGTCTTTCTAATTTGTATAATACTAATTTTCTGTATATTTGCAGAATAAGCTAGAACAGGTACGGCAGAAAAAGCTGGATTTGGCACAACAAGATAAGCTAGAAAAGGCACAACAGGAAAAGCTGGATTTGGCACAACAAGAGAGGCTTAAACTGGAACAGTAAGGAAAGCTAAATTGAATTTATTTCACATAATGCAAGATGAATAATTATTTCATAAAAAAATTAGGATAATGGCCACACCATCAGAAAAATTGGCTCAATCGCTTGAAGTTCTACAATCATTGATAAGCCAAAATGGGAACTCAATTGTAAAGTCAGATGAAATATCTAGAACTCATAGAGATAGATTATTGTCCAACGGTTTTCTTCAAGAGATAATAAAAGGATGGTATATTGCATCAAATCCTGAATATTTACAAGGGGATACAACATCATGGTACTCTTCATTCTGGGATTTTGCAAAGGTCTATCTTAACTCAAGGTTTGGAAAGGAGTGGTGCTTATCTCCAGATCAGTCACTTAAATTACATGGTGGCAACAAATCCGTTCCAGTTCAATTATTAGTTCGATCTCCAAAAGCAAGAAATAAGGCTACTCAATTGATGTTTAATACATCAATATTTGATTTAAGGTCTAAAATCCTTTCAAAGAATGAATTTGTTAATTCTGAAGGGCTTAATTTGTATTCCTTGGAGAGTGGGCTTGTTGCATGTGGGGCAGATTTTTTTGAGAAACATACTACTGATGCACGTACGTGCTTATCAATGATCAAAAATGCATCTCAATTGCTTGAGATATTATTAGATGGTGGTCATAGCGTGATAGCTGGTAGATTAGTAGGAGCTTTTAGAAATATTGGTAATGATAAAATAGCTAATGATATCTATGATACAATGAAATCTGTCGGATATGATGTTCGTGAATTGGATCCATTTGAGGAAAAGTTGAAGATTAGTTTTAGTTCTAGAGAATTATCTCCATATGCCAGTAGGATTAGAATAATGTGGATGCAAATGCGTCAGCCTGTTCTTAATAATTTTGTAAAAACAGAGAGAGTAATCTCAGATACAAGCGATTATTTAAAACATGTAGAGGATAGTTATTCAAAAGATGCCTATCATTCACTTTCAATAGAAGGATATAAAGTAACTCCCAATCTTATTGAAAGAGTTCGAAGTGGAAATTGGAATCCTAATGAAAATGAAAAAGATAAGGAGCAAAAGAACGCTATGGCGGCTCGTGGATATCACCAAGCTTTCCAAGCAGTTAAGGAGAGTATAAAAACGATTCTTGAAGGTGAGAATCCTGGTCAAGTTGTTGATAAGGATCATGGAAAATGGTATAGAGAACTTTTTGCTCCAAGTGTTAGTGCTGGTATATTAAAAGCTTCTGATTTAGCTGGTTACAGAAATGGACCGGTCTATATTAATGGTTCAATGCATACTCCTTTAAATCATGAAGCAGTCAGAGATGCTATGCCTGTTTTTTTTGAATTACTTGAAAATGAGGCAGAAGAAAGTGTTAGAGTTGTATTAGGGCATTTCATTTTCGTATATATTCACCCATATTATGATGGAAATGGTCGAATTGCTAGATTCTTAATGAATGCAATGATAGCGTCAGGAGGATTACCCTGGAGTATTATTCCTGTAGAATTAAGAAATGAATACATGGCTGCTCTTGAAGAAGCAAGTGTTAATAATGATATTATTCCTTTTACCAGGTTTATTAGTAGTAGGCATGAAGAATTTTTGGATTAACATATTATATCTGTTTATCAGTTGGGTATTTCGGAGTAACCGTGCCACTCATTTCGGTCTAATGGTGCCACTCTATAAGAACATACAATGTTAAAAAAAATCATTCAAAATTCTTCAAAATATCTTTTCGTAAAGACTCTCCTTTCAGGTCGATCCTATGAGAAGAGT
>JABINZ010000039.1 GCA_018698135.1 Bacteroidota bacterium | reverse complement strand
TGATGAAACAAAAAATGTATATTGAAAATGTACGCTCTGTTGTTCTTAGCTTGAATTTAACTCAACCCCTAACCCCTTCTCTGAAAAATCAAAGAAGGGGAATTGATTTTACTTCAAAGCTAGATTGATATATTATTAATTGGAGTATATACTGTCCTAGTTGTTCATAGCTTGGAACTGCGAACAGCCGAGGAATGCCAATAATTCTCTGTCATACCGACCTTCGGGAGGTATCTGATGGCCGAGTTTAAGCATTTCAATCGGGTTTTTTTCCTGCTCTTCGTTAGCAGATTCTTCTCCCGATAAATCGGGATCAGAATGACAGAAGCTATAGATTGAGCGTGAATGCCTTTATATTCAAAAACTGGTTCAAGGATTAGCGTAGCGGTTCTTGGACCTTTTTGGAAATGTATATTGAAAATGTAAGCCTCTGTTGTTCGTAGCTTGAATTTAACTCAACCCCTAACCCCTTCTCTGAAAAATCAAAGAAGGGGAATTGATCCTACTTCAAAATTAGAAATTGATACACTAATAATTGGAGTACATACTGTTCCCTTCTTTACATAGTAGAGAAGGGCTAGGGATGAGTTGCTTTTACTCTTACAATCTGAAAAAAAATTATTACAACCTCACAAGAGGCACATGATAAATGCCATTCTCACCAATTACTTTAATCCAATAAACTCCCTTTGACTGATTGTTCAGGTCTATTTGAGTTTTGGTGTGTGTAATGTGTAAATCCCTAATCAATTGACCATTGCTTGAATAAATCTGAATGATGGCATTGCTATAATCGACTATCTCAATATAGAACATTCCATCCGATGGATTTGGATAAACAAGAATGCTGTTTTCGATTTGTTCATTCAAACCTGATCTGACATAATACAATCCGTCCGACTCATCCGACAAACAGCCATCCAACTCAGTGATTAAACTAAAATTTCCACTTTTTGGAGCAATGATCAATTGTGTAGTTAATCCTAAGAGTGTGTCATTCAAATACCAATTATATGCATCAGCCAGTGTGCTGCTTTCTAAGCTATCAATTCCAGCTTTCAGAATTTCTGGTATTGATGGTAGTGGCTTTACTTTTATTATTGTAACATCTGATTCGATGCTTTGACATGTATTACTATCAATCACATGCAAACTAAAACTACCATTTTGAGTAATTGTTCTTTCTTCATCTCCATTTGCATCAGACCAAACATAGCTTGTGTAGCCTGAAGGAGTAGATAGAATGACACTATCTCTTTCGCAAAAAGTTACTGGACCAGATGCTATGATTGTAGGTTTTGGTGGATTGGGAAATACAACAATAACAACTGTATCTGACATCTCACTTACACAAGTATTTGAATCAACTAATGATAAACTAAACTGTCCACTTTTTACAACCTTTTGTTTCCAGTTTGAATCTCCATTCGACCAATTGTAATGCGAATAACCAATTGGGGCTTCAAGAACAGCACTATCGCCATCACAAAATGTTTGATTGCCAATGAGTGTTATGTTTGGTTTTGGAGGATTGGGATAAACTGTTACAAGAAAACTATCAGAAAAAGGGCTAGTGCATGTTTTTGCATCAATGACTTGAAGCCTTATAATCGATGATTGGCTTACATAAATCTCTGAGCTTTTTGATCCATCTGACCATAAATAACTAACATAGCCAACAGGAGCAGACAATTGAACACTATCGCCATCGCAAAATTCGCTTGCTCCAAAACTGTTGACTATAGGTTTGGGAGGATTAGGATGTACGGTTACTTCTACAGTGGCTTTAGTTAAGCATCCATAAGCATTGGTGACAAATACACGATATTGACCTGAAGTATCTGCTACGAATAGTGCTGAATTGGAAATGGTATCTGCTGCTGGCAAAGACTTCCAGACATAGGCAAAAGTAGTATCCGTTCCGGCATTAAAACTGGCACTTCCTCCTTCACAAAAAGCCGTATCGTTTCCTAAATTTACAATTGGGTAATCCATGACAAATACAGAAACGGTATCAGTGTCTTTGCAGCCATATTTATCGGTGACAATCAGATGATAATCACGAGTGGTAAAAGCCTGGAAAGTGATTGTTTTTTTGTTCATCAAGCCATACCAATAATAACTGACACCACCGGATCCGCTTAATGATATCTGATCACCTAAGCAGGGATATTGATCCATACCAGCATCAGCAACAGGCCGGTGGAATGTAACCCAAATTGTATCTTTAAATGGGATGCTTCCTTTCCATGCAGTAATGCCTATTGCATGAGTTCCAAATCCGAAGCCTGATGAATCCAATGTTATTGTTTTGCTACTTTGACCTGTTGACCATGAATAGGCTCGGAAACCACTTGCAGCTGTTATGCTTATGCTTTTCTGTGCACAAATAACCGTGTCGTCAGGAATTATATCGAGATGATACTCATCGCAGCCAATGTAAGGAGTATTTGGATCTCTTGGTTCACCATCAATATCCGTAGTAACTTCTGTCAGCGGTATTCCCATTCTCATGAATGTGTCCTGAATATGCATGCTGTCGGACATAAAGTTGACATTTTTTGAAATGGAGTGAGAATCTTGCTGGGAGTAGGCTTGCCATGATGATAGGGTAGTGTAGTTGTTAATTCCAAATAGATTTGCTGTTGTAGTTGTTAGAAAGTTATTATTATCAAAATATGGTGAGTTTGATGTTTGTGAGTGTATTTCATATGCAAAATTGTATGTGCCACTACCGTTATTAATTAAAATATTATTGAACACCTTATTTTTCCCAAAACTTGACAAATACAGGCAACTTGTAGCTTTGTTTCCTTCTAATATTATTGAGTTGTTAAAAATCTTGCAATCTGTAGTCCCACAATAGATTCCTGAATGACATACTCCTTGAATATTATTATTATCAATAAGAGCATATTTCGAATTATAAAATTGATTCGAAATGAAAATTGCTTCTGTATTATTCTGGTAACAACCTTGTATTTTTATGATATTTGAAGAAATTCTTATGGGATTTACTGTTTCATTAGCTTCAATACCAACTCGATAATTTGTATTTGAGGCGCTTGCTTCCACTCTGTTTTTATAAATGTGAGCATTTTCATTATATTTCAATGTTATTGCACTGAAAATTTGATTGGTAAAAAAGTTGTTGTTTATGACAAGTCCTTTCTCAGCCTGATTAGTCTCACCATAAAAATATATTGCAACACTTGACTCGAAAAAGTAATTATTAAAAACTTCAATATTATTATCTACTGAATTAAGAGAATAAAGCATCCAAAAAGATCCCCCACCTTTGAAGAAACAATTCAAAAAACTAACATTATTACAACCATTATCTAGTCTGACTCCTCTTCCATAACCGAGTTCGTCAGGATCGATAGTGAGATTCCTAAGTTTGATAAAATCGGCCCCATTTAAATAAATTACATAATTCTGGGAGTTGTTTGAATTTGAATTAGTGATAATTACCTGTGTACTATCTTTTGTATATGACTCGAATGTTATTGTATTAGTAGCTGATACTCCACTTATCTGAGGGATAATTATTTTTTCATCATAAGTCCCTGAATATATCCTAAACAAGACTGGTCCACTAACTCCATTGGCTGATAAGGCATTTACTGCACTCATAATGGTTTTGTAAGTAGGAGCATATTGTCCGATATAATAGGTGCCGCTCATTGTTTGAGAAAAGCAATTTGTAGTAAGCAATAAAATGCTAAGCGTATAGAGGAGTTTTTTCATGGTGTTTTGTTTCGTGTTTTGTGCGTAATAATTGTTGTTTATTGTTAAGAATTTTTGCTTTTTGTTTTGTTTTGTTTTGTTGAAAAACTTACTAAC
>JABINZ010000038.1 GCA_018698135.1 Bacteroidota bacterium | reverse complement strand
TCTCTGGGAAGAAAGAAATACAGAACAGTTTTCTGTTTTCAACTTAGGATCTGAAAAGGGATATAGCGTATTAGAAGTTATTAAAACCTTTGAGAAAGAGAATGAAGTAAAGGTTAATTTCGAAATTGGAGACAGAAGAGATGGCGATGTAAGCATTGTTTGGGCAGATTCATCTAAAGCTCTGAAAGACCTGGGTTGGAAAACAACATTTACGCTTCCCGATATGGTAAAAACATCTTGGAATTGGGAAAAATATCTTAAAACACGAAATCTATGAAAAAGAAAATACTAGCGATTGATGATGAAATAACCATACGCAAACTACTTAGTATTTTTCTGAGTAAATATTATGATGTTGAAACAAAAGCTGATGGTTTAGAGGCATTAAGGTGGATACAGGATGGTAATTCACCAGATTTAATAATATGTGATATTCAGATGCCAAATATGAATGTCCACGATTTTGTAATGAATATACGTGCAAGTGGAATGCATAATAAAATCCCTCTTTTAATGTTATCGGGAGAGGAAGAAAGCGAAACTAGAATTAAATTTTACAAACTTAGAGTACGAAACTTCATAACCAAACCATTTAATCCAGAAGAGCTTTTGGTTTTAATTAAGTTAATTCTTGGAGAAGAAATAGAAGACTGATAAAAATGACCTCTCAAAAACAGGAAAAATTCAAAATATTATATGTAGGAGCCGCTCGAGAAGTGGTTCACTCATTTAGTAAATTTCCTGATTTATTTGACTTTTCATATGCAGAGAATGTATTATTAAGCATCGATTGGCTTAAAGATAACCAAAGTGATAATAGAGAATTACATGCAATCTTGTCTGAAACTAATTTACCTGGCATGGATGGTTTTGACCTGCATGAATTCATAAAAAAAGATAAATCCTTATCCTCTATCCCTTTCATTCTTATTCAGCATAATGCAAATGATGAAGTTAAAAATAAAGTACTTGATTTGCATATTGATGATTTATACACAACACCTTTCAAACCTCAAAATCTTTATATTAGAATAAAGTTTTTACTCGATTATAAAAGCGGGCTTACAAATGGTGTTTCAGAGGAGATTGTATCCTCGAAATACAATACTCCACTCTCAAAAAGATTATTTGATATCCTTTTTGCCTGTACAGCACTACTTTTTTTATCACCTTTTTTATTGATTATATTATTTCTAATTAAAATTGAATCCAGGGGTCCTGTATTTTATACTTCCAAAAGAGTAGGAACGGGCTATCATATTTTTAACTTCTACAAACTTCGATCAATGCGTTCTGATGCCGACAGTAAGTTGAAAGATTTGGATCATTTAAACATATATAGCTCACAGAAAAAATATGAAGTATGCGAGAAATGTGAAAGTTTAGAGGAACCTTGCTCTCCTTTACTGTATATACATGGAGAGAGAATCTGTGAGAATTTGCATATGGCTAGAAGAGAATCTAAAATAAAGTCAACTTTTAAGAAGCTTGAAAATGATCCACGGGTTACTTTTATGGGTCGTTTTATTCGAAATACAAGCATAGATGAATTACCACAACTAATAAATGTAATAAAAGGAGATATGTCTATTGTAGGCAATCGTCCACTTCCGCTCTATGAAGCTGAATTACTAACGTCTGACCAATGGTCTGAGCGATTTTTAGGACCTGCAGGTTTAACTGGATTATGGCAAGTAAAACTTAAAAATACTGCACAGGATACCATTGAAAATCGAAAAAAACTTGATAACCAATATGCCCATAATCATAGTTTCTGGGGCGATATTAAAATCATAATTAAAACTATTCCTGCAATGATTCAAAAAGAAAATAATTGATTATGCGCACTATGCAATACTTACTTATAGCTCTTTTTACTTTACCATTTATTATAAATGCTCAAAATGAAACTATCAGTTCTGATGCTGATGAAGTTAATGAAGTTTCTCAAATTTTAAAATCACTACCTCCTCTCCATGTACTTATTGATTCAGCCATTATTAATTCTCCTCTTATCAAATTTCAGGATGCTGAAATTATGAAAAATCAGTATAAAATTAGATTATCAAAAACTAATTGGACAAGAAACTTTGGCCTAAGTGGAGATGTAGTATATGGTACTTATGATGCATTATCCTGGAATCCAAATACTGGAACATCAACCATCAATACCCAAGTTGAAACAAGATACGGAACAGGATTGTATATTAGATTACCATTATCTGATGCATTAAACAGAAAAAGTGAAATAGGTATTGCTGAAGTAGAATTACTGGAAGCAAAAATTATTAAGCAACAAAGAGAAAAAGAAATTACTCAATTGGTTATTGAACAATATAATCGTGTAATTTTAAATGAAAGATTAGTCAGTATATTAAATAAAAATAAACAAGCACTAATAATTCAAAAGCAGCTAATTGAAAAACAGTTTACAAACGGTCAAATCAGAATTGAGGAATATGCTCAAATGACTGAACTATACAACAATGCTGTTGTTGGTTATGAGCAAGCCAAAGCGGAATTAACAACCACTTATTTAGTTCTTCAGGAAATTGTTGGTATCAAATTCCAAATATCAAACTTAGAATAAAATGAATATAATTCAGATTGTCAGACTATTATACAGGAATGCTTTCTTACTTATAGCTTCAGGTTTAGTGATGGCATTAGCAGTCTATTTGTTTTTACTAAATGCCCCACGAACATACGAATCCAATACAACAATATATACTGGTATTGGTTCAGGAATGAACCTCGAAGGAACAGGGAGTGCAGGTGACTTCTTCGGAACAAATATGGCCTACGACAACCTATTAAATATAATCTCCTCGCGCGAAACACTTGAAGAAGTTTCATTGCGTTTATTTGCTAAGCATTTGCTTCTTGAAAAAGCTGATCCAAAATATATCAGTCAAACTAATTATGACAAGCTAATGTCAATTATTCCTGATGATGTTTTTGACCTTGTAGTTAGAAGGGAGAGTATAGAAAATAGAAAGAATATTGAAGAGAAAGAAGAAATAAAAGAAACAAAATCATTTAAGAAAGAACCTAGCAAACAGAAAACTGTAAAAAACATATATCACATTGTTCAACCAGATGAAACTTTATATTCAATTTCAAGAAAATATAATATCCCATTAATTAAACTCATGCGATTAAACGACATGAGCGACAATTTAATTCGTGCTGGTGATAAACTCATTATTAATTTATCTGATAAGAGTGAAGATAAATCTATAGAAGCTGAAAGCAAACAGTTTGATAAAGATGGTAATATCTTTTATATTCCTCAATATGATGAAAATATTGAATCAATTGCACTTAAATTCAATATATCATCATCAGATTTAATCATCTGGAACTCATTGCAAGAAAGAACTGTAAAATCGGGTACAAACCTAATTGTTGGTAAAAAAGGAGAATATGAAGTTGTTGATAGTGATAATCCATCTAGTGATGATTTAATGGCTTTGAATATAGAAAATACTGACCAACTGCTTATCAGGGAAGATGTTGGTCAATCATCCTTGGAGAAACGTCTGAATGAAGAGTTTGATAATAGTTATGAATTAGAAGAAACATTAAAGAACTTCTACGCCTATAAGGAAAAGAATGATACAAATTTCATTTATGGTTTGCTGAATTATAACATAGCTCATTATAGTGTTATAGCCTTACAGAAAATAGGAGTTAAAAGACTTGAGTCAAGTGATATTGTTCAACTATCATACAAAACAAATGATCCTGGAATATGTCAATATACACTTGTATTACTGAGTAATGTCTTTATTAAGAATTATAAGCTTATAAAAGAAAATCAGTCAGATAAGGTTGTCAAATATTTCCAGGAAGAAGTTAATAATGCAAATGAAAGACTTCAATCGGCTGAGGATGAATTGCTTCGTTTTAATAAGGATAACAATATTATTAATTATTATGAACAAACAAAGTATATTGCTGCTGAAAAAGAAAATCTTGATAGAGATTATCAGGACGAGAAAATGAATTTAGCTGCTTCAAAGGCTGCATATGAAAAACTTGAAAGCAAATTAGCCACCCAACCCGGTATCAAATTTAACAGAGAAGATATTCTAAATAAGACTAAAGAAATCTCAATATTAACTGAGAAAATTACTTTTTTAGAAACAGAACCAGAACCGAATGAGTCAACACAAAATGAAATAAGAAGGCTGAATCAACTGCTCACTAAACTTAAGTCTGAAATAAGAAGAATTGTCGATTATGAATTCACTTCAAGTAGCTCGATTGAGGGAATTCCTGTTCAGGAAGTATTGACACAATGGCTTGAGGCAATTATTGCATACGAAGAAAGTGAGGCCAGATTAAACGTTTATTCTGAACGAAAAGCGGGAGTAGAAAGGACTTACACAACTTTTGCTCCATTAGGTGCTAAATTAAAACGTATTGAACGGGAGATAGAGGTTTCTGAAAAAGAATACCTATCACTATTAAATAGTTTAAACTCAAGTAAACTTAAACAGCAAAATATTGAATTGTCCTCAAACATTAAGCCTGTTGGATTTCCATTCTATCCCATTACACCAAAAACTCAACTGAAAAAATTCTTAATGCCTGGTGCTGCAATACTTGGCTTTATTCTTTGTTTTCTCATTCTTATTTTACTGGAATTGTTAGATAGGAATATAAATAATCCAAAAACGGCACTAACACATACATCAATGCAAACGGTTAGTGCATTTCCGTTTATTCCAAGAAAATTCCGCAAAATTGATTTTCCATTTATTATTAAAAAACTTTCAGAGCAAATAATTCAACATATAAAATTGCTTTCATCTAAGATAATTGGTCGCCCAATAATAGTTGGAATAACAAGTACAAGAAATAACGAAGGAAAAACAAGAATTGTGACTGAACTAGTTCAACAAATAAGAGAAAGTGGAGATAAAGTACTATTCATAAATCACTCTAATGACCTGGACGGAAAAATTGATGAAGATACTTACTGCTACAAGTTAAACCATAAATACTCGGATGTAAAAGATTACAAAGAATTATGTCCTGAAATAAATTCTTTTTCAAATTACAGATATATTTTTATTGAGCTTCCATCTCTCATTTATAATGTTTACCCATTTGAACTTGTATCGAAATTGGACACAACTTATATTGTATGTCAAGCCAAAAGAGTGTGGTCAAGCGCTGATCAAAAAGTTTATCAAAATTTGAAAGGTTCATTAAACCATGAAGCCTTTTTAATTTTGAATAATGCAAAGCTTGATGTGGTAGAATACTTTATTAGTGAAATACCAAAAAAGAGAAGTCGTTTCAGAAAGTTTATGAAGCATTTGCTATCGAGTAATGATAAATAGTTTAATTTGAAAGCAATTGTATCTAAAATATCTAAAGAAAAAAATGTACACTCTCTTACTCAGCAAATAATTACTTCTGGAATTGGGTTTATTAGTTTTGTTATTCTTGCAAAATACCTCGACAAGAATAATTTTGGGATGTGGTTGTTATATATCACAGGTTGTAGTTTTGTTGATATGCTGAGAAATGGACTAACACAAACAGCTGTTGTCCGTTTTCTTTCAGGAGCTTCAGCTGAAAATCAAAAAAAAATTATCGGATCAAATTGGCTTATAAATCTTATCATTGCCGTAAGCCTTTCAGTTATTGTTTTTGTAACATATCGAATTTTCAACAATAGTATTTCCAACTCAGGTTATTTGTTTTTCTTCAAGTTTTATCCAATTTATGTCCTACTTAACTTACCTTCAATAAACTCACAATCAATACTACAAGCCAAACAGCGTTTTGATTTAATTCTTTTTATCAAATCATTTGAATTAGGCTTATTTCTTATGTTTATATTATCAAGTTTATTCTTTTTCAAATTCAATGTTGCAGAGCTAATTACAGGTCAGCTAATTATAATGGGAACAAGCTCACTCATTTGTATGATTTTAGGATGGGATGGGATCAAATATTTTACAAAAGCAAATCGTGAAACAAACCGCATGATTCTAAATTTCGGGAAATATAGTACTGGAACTCTTATCGGTACAAACTTGCTTCGAAGTGCTGATACGTTCATCATCGGTTTAAGTTCAATATTAGGCCCTTCAGCTGTTGCTCTATACGGCATACCCCTTAAAATGATTGAAGTAATTGAAGTACCTCTCAGAAGTTTTTCAGCAACATTATTTCCTAGATTATCAAAAAATAGCATTGACAACAATAAGCAAGAATTCAAAAAATTATTTTACACTTATTCTGGTGCATTAACATTTTTGATCATTCCTTTAGTTATTATTGGATTTATATTCGCGGAAGATTTCATGCTACTAATTGGTGGTAAAGAATATGCAGGCTCAACTATAATATTCAGAGTATTTATGATTTACGGCTTAATGCTTCCTTTGGATCGGTTTATTGGGATCTCACTTGATAGTTTGAATAAACCAAAATTGAATTTTTACAAAATTCTGTTTATGATGACAGCTAATATCATAGGAGATCTTATTGCAGTTTTTGTTTTTGAATCGTTATTAGTGGTAGCTATTATTACTATCGTATTCTCAATTTTAGGATTGTTTGTTGGATTTTATTATCTCAACAGGGAGATCACTATTGATAAGCATAAATTTA
>JABINZ010000037.1 GCA_018698135.1 Bacteroidota bacterium | reverse complement strand
ATCAAAGTAATCATCTTTTTCGGCTTTGGCTTTGAAATTTCCCAGGGCTTTTTCTGATGGATTTTTGTAAGTCAGATTTTTGCTTGCTACAAAATCAACAAAAGAAGTATAATCACTTTCTGATAGTCTGAATTCATCTGCCGATGCAATTTCAGGATGCTTGAGGTAGTAGTCGGTTGCAAAATCAAATGCCAGATAATCGGCAATGATGTTGTACATAATAACTCGTTGTTTATCGCTTTGCGTCACTATATCAGGAAGTACCCCTTTGCCATCAAATACAATACGTCCATTTTTTGTTTTGAATTCTGAAATTAGTGAATCGGCCACTTTTATCGCTACACCCGCGTCATTTTTATGAGAATAATCAATTTCTTGAATACATCTTCCGCTAGGAATATAATATTTGGAAGTAGTTACTTTAAGTTGTGAATTGTAATTTAACGAACGGGTGGTTTGCACCAAACCTTTTCCTAATGTTCTTTCGCCAATGATTATTGCGCGATCAAGATCCTGCAATGCACCAGATACGATTTCAGAAGCAGAAGCAGAGCCTCCATTTGTTAAAACAACAAGTGGTAAATCCGGAGCAATTGGATTTTCCATGGTTCTGTATTCTTTGTTCCAGCTTTCAACTTTTCCTCGGGTGCTCACAACCATTTCGCCTTTATCTACAAACAAACCAACAATTTTGACAGATTCAATGAGTAAACCTCCCGGGTTGGAACGAAGATCCAAAACCAAACTTTGAACATCGTTTTCACTTTGAAGTTTTTCCAATGCTTTTTTTACATCATCAGCTGCGTTTTGTTTAAAGCCAGTCAGGTTAATATAGCCAATATTTTTATCGAGCATACCTGCATAGGCCACATTTTCAATTTGTATTTTTTCACGTTTTAAATGAAGAACCAATTCTTCTTCCTGACCAGGTCTTTTTACTGTTACATCTATTTCGGTACCAGGCTGTCCTTTCAGCAAATTACTAACTTCTGCGGTGGTCATTCCCTTGGCTGATTTGTCTCCAATTAAGCTAAGTTGGTCGCCAGCAATGAGACCATATTTGTGTGCAGGAAAACCTTCATAAGGCTCAGTAATTACAACATAATCTCCTTTTTTGCCAATTTTTGCACCAATTCCTCCATAGTTTCCAGTGGTTAAAAACCGAAAGTCCTCATAATCAGACTCAGGAAAGAATACAGTATAAGGATCAAGCGACTTAAGCATGGACTTAATGGATAGTTGGATTAATTCTGCTGGATTTATGTCGTCAACATAATAGGCGTTTAACTCTTTAAAAAGATCAACATAAATTTCAAGGTTTTTGGAAATCTCAAACTGGTTTCCATATTCCTTTTTCATCTCAGACTTCTTGTCGTCACTTTTCTGAGCAGTCTGCGCATTTACAGTCGGATAAATTAAGAATATTGAAAAGATTAGTAGAGAAAAAGTTTTGACATAACGATTCATAATACAAATTATCTTTGATTTCACTAAAGAAACGTGAAAGGTATTATTAATAATATATTCTGTTCCACAATAATAATGCAAATATGCAAGAAATGTAAGGTTTGGCTTTGAATTAAGGAACCGGATCATGCCCACTTCCTCCCCACCAGGGGTTACAGGATACTATCCTTTTAATAGATAACCAACCTCCATAAAAAGGGCCATGTTTTTTTAAGGCCTCAATACTGTAGCTTGAACATGTAGGAGAATAGCGGCAACTACTTGGAAGTAAAGGAGAAATCATTAATTGATAAATCTTTACCAGCAAGATGAATAACCATTTTAATGGCAAACTAATCCATTTTAATAATTGTATCAATGATTTTTTCAAAAGAATCTTCCATTTTTTGTTGGACAATAGGCTCTTTTCCAGTATAAAAAATAATTAGTGCAATTTGCTTGCCTTGTGTTTGAAGGTGCTCATAAAGAAGATGTTTTCGCTGTCGGTATATTTCTCGGATTTGCCTTTTAAGCTGATTTCGAACAACTGCTTTCTTGAAATTTCTTTTTCCAACAGAAATCATTATTTGAGCAGGAAAATGTGTGTCCAACTCAATTTTTTTCCAAATACAAACAAAGGGGTATTGTAATACTTTGTGGTGGTCGTTACCTTTAATTAATTGGTCAATGACACTTTTTTTACAAAGTTTTTCTTTTTTGGTAAAGGTGTGACTCTGCACTATCATGAACAATGTTCATCATAAGCGAAAGAATTTAATAATTAATTCTTTCCTCTGACTTCGTCAGAAATGCTTAATTTTTTTCTTCCTTTAGCTCTTCGCCTAGCCAGAATGGCTCTTCCTCCAACACTTAACATTCTTTCTCTAAACCCGTGCTTGTTCTTTCTCTTCCTGACGGATGGCTGAAATGTCCTCTTCATAACAAAATCCTTATAAAAATTGAGTTGCAAATGTACATTAATATTTCAATTTATAAACACAGGCCAGATTAATATTTTTGACAGAGCACTTGAATCAAATTATTTAAAAAATAACATTTGACAATAGTTAGTCATTAATAATTTTATATATTTGATAGGAATATTTTAAGTTTCATAAACTTATTAAAAACACAAGTAATGATCAAATCTAAAATGCTCATCATTATGAGCACATTTTTATTTTTAAGTTTAGGTGTATTTGCACAGCAACAGCTACAGCATGAAAAAAGAACATATATTGCACCTGATGGTAATTTATATTGGAACAGGGCCTTACCAGTTTACTTATGGGCTTCAACATCCAATGGGGATGATGCTGACAATATCCTATTGAAAAGCAAAAAAACAGCAGAGTATGTTAATCCAATGTATTGGGATCAGGAAGGCGTACATTATATTCGTCACGACTGGGCAGTGGATAAGACAAGCAAAAAAATGGTTTATCCTCAAGTAGAGGTTATTTATGAAGTTTATGCCGATGGAATGGCACCGGTTTCTTATTCTAAATTTGCAACCGTACCTAAATACATTGCAGGCGGAGTTATCTATTATGGTAAAGGCTTAACAGTTGATCTATCCTCAAAAGATGCAGTTTCAGGTGTTGAAAAAACCTATTATTCTATTAATGGAGTTGCCTATTCAAATTATGGATCCACACTTCCAATGAATGAAGAAAAAGCATATACGTTAAAGTATTATGCATCTGATAACACTGGAAATGCCGAAGATCCAAAAACAAAAAGTTATACTGTTGACTTAACTGCACCTGTATCAAATCATGCGGTAAGTATGCCGAAACTTGATGATATTGTTTCTCCTAAAGCAAAAATGACGCTTTCATTTTCTGATAATCTTTCAGGAGTTAGAAATACAAAATATTATTTTGACAATGCTAATCCAGCTTTGTATTACAATCCTATTAGTTTATGGAGTTTATCTGATGGAAATCATACGTTAACTTATTATTCTCTTGATAATGTAATGAATGAAGAGGTAAAGAAAACTTATAATTTTTATTTGGATAAAATTGCTCCTGTAGTAAGTCAGGAAATAGTTGGCGATTTGTCAACCACCAATTGCAAGTACATCTCATCTCGTACAACAATTAAACTCACAGCTACTGACAACAAAGCTGGTGTTGAGAAAATTTTCTATAGTATTGATGGCTCAGGACAAAGTACTTACAGCTCTCCTTTTAAAATTCCAACAACTGATGGAAAACATTCCATTGCGTATTGGGGAGTTGATAAAGTTACCAACCTTGCCAGCAAAAAATATTTGGCAGTTTGTATGGATAACACCAAACCTTCCACATATATTTCCTATGGTAAGCCTCAATTCTTTACAAGGGATACTTTATTCATTAATAAGACTACACCAGTTACTTTAACTCCAAGAGATTATGGCTCAGGAATTCTTAAAACTGAATACAGTGTGAATGACGCTACTACACAAACGTACAGTTCACCTTATCAGATTCCTGAAGAAGGTTATAAAACAATTAAGTTCTACTCAACTGATAAAGTAAATAATGTAGAAGATGCTAAAACATCTAATTGTTTTGTAGACAATACTCCTCCTACTATTTATGTGAATTTCAGTATTCAACCAATCGATAAGAAAAATGGTTTGAATGTTTATCCAAACTATACCAGACTATATGTTGGAGCAACTGATAAGCAAGTGGGAACAAACCAAATTCTTTATGGTGTAAATGGAGCTGCTTTAAGAGATTATTCAAGTCCTTATACTTTGGATATGTCTGAAGTACCTCATTTTAGTAAAAAGAATGCAAAGTATTCAGTGAAAGTACAAGCTAAAGACAAACTTGGAAATACTTCTGAGAAAATTGTTGAGTTTTACGTAACTGACAAATAGAAAACACATTTAATAGATAAGAAAAGGCTGTCCATTTGGGCGGCCTTTTTTGTTTCCTATTATTAAGGTTAAATTTCTAATTGCTGGTTCGAGTTTGCAACTCGGATCAAAGAATATTAATTAATAGTTCCAGGAATCAGAGTCCTCTTTGAGAGACTCTGATAGAACAAATTGTATAAAAATCATGTAGATTTGATAGAACAAAACTCTAGATTATGAATATATTAATAACTGGTGCCAGTAGTGGAATTGGGTTTGAAACTGCTCTGAAATTAAGCAAGAACCATACTGTGATTGCCATAGCGAGGTCGGAAGACAGGTTGGGTCAGCTAAAATCACAAGCTGAATCTGAGTATCCTTATGCTAAACTCATCCCTTTTGCTTTTGACATTGCCAGTGGAAATTATGATGATCTAGACATGCTTATTTATGATTTAAAGAGAATCGATGTCATTATAAATAATGCAGGATTAATGATTAATAAGGATTTTGAAGCACTTGATGATACCGATTGGAACAGCTTGTTACAAGTGAACTTATTAGGGCCTGTTAAAATTATTAGAAAAATTTTACCATTTATGGGAAAGGAAGCCAAAGCGCATATTGTTAATATTAGTAGCATGGGTGGTTTTCAAGGGAGTATGAAGTTTCCAGGCTTATCAGCCTATGCTGCAAGTAAAGCTGCTTTGGCTAATCTTACTGAGGTGCTAGCTGCTGAATTTGAAGAAAAAAATATTGCAGTGAATTGTCTGGCAATCGGTGCAGTCGAAACGGATATGCTATTTAAAACATTCCCAGAATATAAAGCACCACTAAAAGCAATAGAGATGGCGGAATATATTGCTGATTTTAGTTTGAATGGGCATAAGTACTATAATGGTAAAATATTGCCAGTAGCATTGTCAACACCTTAAATTATTGATCTAATAATAACAAACCATTTGAAATTAAATTGGAAAATTCTTTATTCTGACTTTTCTCTTTCAGAAATGATTCAATTTCACTTCTGATCAAACTATGGTCGTTATTTTTTGTCATTAATTCCAGTATTTCAAGTGCAAGTAACCAATCGTTTGGATACTTTTCTTTTAACTCATACCAAATATTTTCAAGAGCATAATAATCGTATTTCTCTGTGCGAGTATTTCTTACAGATGAATATAATTCATGAAGTCTGATGGCTTCTTCGCTATGATTAATTTTATGCGTTTTTTCTTCAGGTGCCTGATAGTGCAAGTCCCATGCTATTGGATCAGCTGGTCCTGGAAATGCAGAAACAATTTTTTCGCCAACAGCCATGTCGTACATGCCCCATGAAGGTTCAAATAATACCTTATCTTCATAGGTTACGGTACATTCAGAAAAACTCATCAACAAAAGTCGCTGATCTTTTTGAAGCATAGATTCAAGAAATCCCTTTACAACAATGCCTGATTCAAATACAAGTTTACATACTTGACCTACTTTAATATCAATCATTGCCAGATCGCCTTCGCAACTTGTTTCAAGGGGTGTTTTTAATCCTTTTAGTCTACCAACAGGAGAACTAAATCCATGGGCATGATAAGATTTTCCTTGTCCGTTGAGCTCTGTTTCCTGATAGGCTAAGCTTGTAGGCCCTTCTGTTTTTAACCAAATCAAGTTTTCATCCTTAACCAGGTAATTTGTGAAAGTTCCACTTACTTGTAAACAGGAACTATATGAAGCCGTTGCTGTGTTTTCAGAAATCACTGCTTTTTTCAGTCCATCTATTCCGCCATTATTTAATGCCATTTGATCCGCAAATTCCTGAAGCACTAATTTAAGTTGCTCAAAATTTGGTGTAACAAATAATTGTGGCTGTTGAGTTGTTATATCAAAACCAACATCTTTTGCAGCCAAAGTATAAGGTATTTTCTCAACATGATCTTGCAAACAATTGAAACTTTCACCTATTGAGGAAAGTAATCCGGCACCATAAATTTTAGGATTTTGTAAACTGTCAATTAATCCATATTCAACAGTCCACCAATGCAAGTTGCGAATTTTACACATTTCTGAAGGCACAACTTCCATTTTTTCTAAATTGCTTAATTCATTTTCTGCTTTCTCGATTTCAGCTTGTGCTGTGTATGGATTTGCTTTTAAAATGGACAAATGACGGATAGCTTCATATACTTTGTAATCGTATGCAGATGAAAATGCTTTGTGACCAATTTCTCCAAATAACCGTAAATATTCTGCATATTCTTTGTTCGCAATAATCGGAGCATGGCCAGCAGCTTCGTGAATTATATCAGGTGCTGGAGTGTATTCAATCTGATTAATTGGACGAATATCTGCAGCTATAACCAATACATTATATGCCTGAAACTCCATGAATGCTGCAGGAGGAATAAAGCCATCAACGGCTACAGCTGCCCAGCCAATTTCTTTAAGAATACGATTCATCCCATACATATGTGGAATTTCTTCAATACTTATTCCTGTTTTTTTCAATCCTTCGAGATAAGACCCATGTGCAACCTGACTAAGGTAACGAACATTTTGCCGCATGACATACCTCCAAAGGGCATGATCTTGCGAAGTATAATCATTGTAAGGTTGGTCAATAACCAAATCCAAAAGGTGTTTGGGTAACTTGTCCAGAACTGAATTAGATTCCATTCGACTGTTTGTTAATATGATAAGCAAATTTACTAATTTATTTAGACTTATTCTTAATTGATCGGATATGACAGCTAGAATTAAAGTTTTTGCTCCTGCCAAATTATTCATTAAATTAAGCATCAAATTAAAGTGTTTATTTACTTAACATCTCAATTTTCAGCCTCATGATTTTTATTTGCAGACGAGAACGTTTTAATGCTGCTCATCGCGTATTTGTTGAAGGGTGGAGCAATGAGAAAAACCATCAGCATTTTGGAGCTTGTTCTAACCCCAATTGGCACGGACATAATTACGAATTGTTTGTGAAGGTGAAAGGTGAGCCAGACTCAGTGTCAGGCTATGTGATTGATTTGAAATTACTCAGCAAAATTATTAAGGATAAAGTAATTGACAAAGTAGACCACAAAAACCTAAATCTTGAAGTGGATTTTATGCAAGGTGTGCAACCATCAACAGAGAATATTGCAAAAGCTATTTTCAATGAAATATCACCATTGATTTTAGAGCAAAAAGCAGTCTTGCATTCTATCCGACTTCACGAGACAGAAAATAATTATGTTGAATATTTTGGTGATTAGTTGAGTTGCAATTCTAATCTTCAGAAAACTCAATGAGTAATTTCCGATAAGCATTAAAAATATTTGCTCTGGAAACAAAACCAACATACTTGCCTTCATCAATGACTGGTAAATTCCAATAACCGCTTGATTTGAATTTGTCCATGACGATGTCCATATTGTCTTCAGAAGAAACACTTGCATTGGGCTGTATCATCACATCTCTAACAAATACTTTGTTATACAATTCTTGGTCAAACATTATTTTCCTAACATTATCCAAAGGTACCAAGCCCAGGAAGTTTCCTTTTTCATCAACAACAGGGTAAATATTTCGAACAGAGTTTTTGATGATTTTTATTAAATCAGCTAAATTTTGATCTGGTTCAATGCTAATGAAGTTTTTTTCAATTAGTTTGTCGATTTCTAACAAGGCCAATACCGTTTTATCCTTATGATGAGTAAGTAATTCACCTCTTTTTGCTAATTGATAAGTGTAAACAGAATGCTTCTCGAAATACTTAATTGTAGAGTAAGAAATGGCAGCAGTGATCATTAGAGGGACAAAAAGTTCATAACCGCCTGTGATTTCAGCAATCAGGAATATTGCCGTAAGTGGAGCATGTAATATTCCTGCTATTGTTCCTGCCATACCAACCAAGGCGAAATTTGCTACAGAAATATTTTTAATATTAACGATTGAATTAAGCCAAGTTATGGTAGACAGCCAATTGACAACCGATGCAAACAGAAAACCTAACGTACTTCCTAGAAATAGAGAGGGCGCAAAAATTCCACCAATTCCACCACTATTTAATGTTACTGAAGTTGCAATTGCTTTGAAGAATATTAATAACAACAAGAACCCAAATACAATGGGTAATGAGTCTTTGAAGCTGTAAAACAAAGACGTTTCAAGCAGAAAAGTAAAATTTCCATTCAGTAACGAATTGATGGATTCATAACCTTCACCGTATAAAGGGGGAAATAAAAAGATAAGCGTTCCGAGGATTATTCCGCCCAAACCTACCTTTATATAGGAATTTTTAACCTTTTCAAAAGTTTTCCCGATGTTGATATACGCTCTTGTAAAATAAACTGAAACAAAACCAGTAAAAACACCCAATAAAATAAACCATGGAACTTCACGGAACAAAAAATCATCGCTGATATTGATATGAAACAAAACATCTCTTCCCTGGAAAAAATAGGATGTCAATGCAGCCACGGAGGAAGCCAATAGTAAGGGTACAAGAGAGGATAAGGTGAGATCAAGCATAATGACCTCAATCGCAAAAACGATAGCTGCAATTGGTGCTTTGAAGATAGCTGCTAAAGCACCTGATGCAGCACAGCCAATTAATAAGGTGCGAGTCCGATAATTTAAATGAAGCGCTCTGGCAATATTAGAACCAATTGATGCTCCGGTTGCAACTGTTGGTCCTTCCAGTCCAACAGAACCACCAAAACCAACTGTAAAAGCGCTGGTAATGATAGATGAAAACATATTGTGTTTCTTGATGATGGAGCCACCTTTGGAAATTGCATATAAAGTTACTGGAATACCATGTCCAACTCGTTGACGTATCAAATATTTTATGATTATCATGGAGATGAAAATACCAATAGCAGGATATGCAAAATATAAATAGTTTTCGTAGGAAGTAGCAAAGTCACTGGTTAAGAAAGTTTTAATCAAATGAACCGAATTCTTAATTAAGACAGCAGCTAAACCAGTTGAAAATCCAATTAGAGCACTTAAAAACAGAATGAAAGGGCGATCCTTTATGTGTTTTAATCGCCAGCCGATAAAAAGGCGTAAGTACTTATCGAATATATTTGTTTTGTTTACGGGCACCAGTGAACTTTTATTTCAATCACAAACATGGAATAATTTCCTCGTATTCAGGATATTAATTTGAAATTATCCATTTTGTGATTTTCTTTTTAAAAACCAAGCCCATCCTAAAATAATAAGTAACAAGGCAAAAAAGGAATAGGAAAAAATAAAGGAGGCTTTTATAAATGGATTTTTATACTCAAATACAATAGTTGAAGAACCCTCAGGGATTTGTACGGCCATGTACAATATATTAAACTGATTGATTTTATCTGTTTCGCTATTCACAGTAACAGTCCAGCCGGGATAATAGCTTTGCAGTAAACATAGGAATTGTGGGCTTTTGGAGTTTACCTTAATTTCTATCCGATTTGGTGAAAATGAAGTAATAAAAGCAGTATCACCATCT
>JABINZ010000036.1 GCA_018698135.1 Bacteroidota bacterium | reverse complement strand
CATTTGAAACAAGTGTTGATCGGTTATACCCAATCACAAATTCCACATCTTTAAACATGTTCTGAGCGATAGTCGTTTGGAATAATATTGCAATAATTATTAACAGTTTCTTCATGGGTTTCTCCTAAATAAAAAACCCGCAAGAATCCCACAGGTTTGATTATTTTTAAATATGTAAATGTATCTTCATGTCTTTAAATTGAGTAATATCCTTCGAAAACGAACATGAATCTACTAATTATTTGTAGATTGGAAAAAGATTATTTATATATGTTTACTTGTTATGCGCTCACAATCATCTGTGTAGTGCTCAATCTTATAGTTCATAATATCTCTATCAATTACGGGTTAGTGTGGGGGGATTTTTAAGTATTGCCAGTATATGTCTTGATTGGGATTTTCACTTAATCTGAGGGAGTACCCTTTGCTTTTAGCATTTTAATCTATGTTGCCATGTGTTTTCTACTTTGTGTTTTTTTAACTATAAATTCTATTTCATCGTTCTACATCCATTTAGCCTCACCTCTCATAGACTTACTGGTAAATTAATTGTCTCTTTACTTTTTGAATTATTTTAGCAATATTTTTCAAGTTTTAGAATTTGAGGTTTTTCTTTGAGGATTTATTTAAGGTGAGTCTCTCTAAGGTCCTATCTGAGGACTTCATTAGGGGTCCTAGGAATAGGGTAGACCAAGCTATTTCTACATGACCTTACAAAGCCCGTATCATGTTTTTTTAAGGTCCCTATCGGCTCTTATAAATTTCTGAATTATTTAAATTCTTTTTATAAATTCTCACTTATTCAGAAATAAATGAAGTGTGGACCAGCTCAGGCGTTTGTCATACAGCATCAGGAAGAAATACATGGATGGTAGCGGTGGTGTTGTATTAGAAATCCATATTTCTATATGTTTGAAACTTTGTTATAATGTTAAGAACCCAGTTAACCCTAATTCATTTCTGATATCTTTTCCAAAACGATGATAATACCATACCATTTTTACACTAGACTGATTTCGTGCTATTTCTTTTAGAAAATTCTCTAAATCTATCCAATTTTGCTCTGAGAATGCATTATTTGTATCTAAGGCTATTACTAATAGGATAATTTTATTGACTGTAGTCTCGGGATACGAGGATAATTGTTCAAGGGCAGTATTTATTGAATCTCTCATTTTTTGTTTCAAAGCAGCGTTAAGACATATAATAGTAGATTTTGCAGTTGCTTTATTTTTTGCTAATTCATTCCACATTCGTTTATCATCATCTGAATTATTTATTGATTTTACTTCTAGAATTGTATCATTTATCTCAGAAAATGTGGCTAGTAGATCGGGCATTTTATGTTCGTTGTTTGGTTCCAAATACTTTATATTTGTTGCACCACTTTCTTTCAAGTACTTAAATCCCTTTAATTCTTTGAATTTGTCTTTTATACTATCACCCACCCAAGTAAGTAAATCCTTCTTAAATATCTCATAGTTTGTAGGATCTAAGAGTGATAAATCATTCTCATATTCGTCGTACTCACGTGGAACTTGTGATAATTCGTAAGGAATTTGAGTAAAGAATTTTTCATCCTCGTCACCCTTGTACGAATAGTACAAATCCATTAATTTTGGATATTCTGTGTCCATATAGTATTTCATTTGCTTGTCATATTGGTTTTATACATCAATTGCTAACAGATTTAGTGTGTCAGCTTTGACTTGAGGGCCAGGAATATCAATCCACCAACAGTACTAACTATTAAATATTGTAATAAAAGTAAACTCACATTTACCGGCCAGATATAATTCCCAGTATATGATTCAAAAATTGGGGGTTTCATTATGAATGAATAGCCTTCATTAAGTACTATACCATCAGGAGTAAGTGACTGGAATGGCGGAAATATCAGCATCAACACCAATATCATTGCAACGATAACTAGTATTATTCTTTGATATATATTCATATTTCTCTCTTTTATTTGTTTAGTGAGGGTTCAATTTATAACTTCCCGTAAATGAACCTGAATTTAAAAATCTAAAAATGGGCATCAACTAAAGTAGCTCCTTCACATTCCATTTACTTTTTACAATTGGATTTAGTGTTTTTACTTTTTGAAATATTTTTTCTAAATTTTTTCCAAGTTTCTCTGCTTTGTTTTCTTTGGATAACTTGTGTGCTGAACCTTTTTCCTTCATTTTCATTTTGAACCTGACTATGGTGTGGTGATAACACTCAGATGGGGCGCACTCCTTTAGCGGTTTCCTATTTCGCTTTTTTGCCCTAAAACCATTTGTATCTGCCCATTGATCAACGTTTGGGTTCCCCGTCAATGAAACTATCCTTGGGTAACCATCCAACCACCTTTT
>JABINZ010000035.1 GCA_018698135.1 Bacteroidota bacterium | reverse complement strand
CAAAGGTTAAAACCTTTTTATGGTTCAGCTATTTTAATAAGCGAATTATTGGGAAAAACAGTAGCCTATGAGCAAAAGCTTAGTCAAGCTGCCAAGAAAAATAAAATGAGTTTCGCTGCATTGGAAACTATTGAATATCAATTGTCTATAGTTGATAAAATGAGTATTGAAAAACAGGTTCAATTGAGTTATATTGATGGATTTAAAACAAATCCAATGGAGGAGTTTGCTAAACTTAATGAAGCATATAAAACTCAAAATCTGGAGGTTATTAGAGAAATGATTTTGGCCGAATCTGACTTTGCAAATTTTGAAAAGGACTTTTTGATCACCCGAAATAATAATTGGATACCTGTTATCAAAGAGTTAACACAAAAGCAAAGTACTTTTATTGCTGTAGGAGCAGCTCATTTGGTTGGAGAAAATGGATTAATAGTATTACTCCGAAAAGAAGGTTTTAATGTAAAGGCCGTAAAATAGGCTATACCATAGAGAAGTGGCTTCCTAATAAATTGAAATTGTTTGACTTAATTCCATTAATGAAAAGGAATTAATGTAAAATGCAATACCTTTACAAAAATAACCTTAATCCCACGCCACTATGAAACAAGCATGAGTAAAAAATTTCTCACACATAGGAATGATTATAATGCGAGTTCCATCTGACAACTAAAAAACAATTATAAACAGATGAAAATAATCAAAAACGATTTCGAATCGAAAGTTAAGAAAGTTGCTATAATTGGTGCTGGTAAAATGACAAAACCATTGGTTGATTATTTTATTGACAAATGTGGTTATCAGGTTTTTATGGTTAACCGTACAGTTGCAGCTGCCGAAAAAGTTATTGATGGAAGAAAGCTTGGGATTGCCATTCGATGGGCTGCAGGTGATGCAGATGCTTTGGACAAAGTCGTGTCGCAAGCAGATATAGTGATTAGCATGGTGCCAAAACCATTGCATATCAATGTGGCCAAATCATGTTTGAGATGCAATAAAAATATGCTTACAACAGCTTATGAAATTCCAGAATTAATGGCGCTGGATAAAGAAGTAAAGGAAAAAGGATTGTTATTCCTGAATGAATTAGGTGAAGTGCCGGGAATCGATCATTTTGGAACGCAACTTTTGCTTGATGAAGTTAAAAATGAAGGAGGCAAAATACTAAGTCTTAAATCGTATGGTAGCGGATTACCTGCCTATGAACACAATAATAATCCCATGTTATATAAATTTTCATGGGATCCGAATACTGTTTTTGTAGCCGCTCAAACTGCAGCTCAATATATTTATAAAGGAAAGAAAGTTAAAGTTCCGGGAGATAAACTCTTTACACATTTCTGGCTAACTGAAGTTGAAGGCTTGGGGACATTTGAAACTTATCCCAATAAGGATGTAGATAAATATGTTAAACCCTTCGGTATTCCTGCAGATGCAACATTCTATAGGGGATTACTTAGATATTCAGGATACTGCAATAATTTAAGAAACATAATGGAGCTTGGATTTTTAGATAAGGAGGAGATTCACAATTTTACGAATGTAACCTACAGGCAACTAATGGCTTCATTAATTGGAAGTGATTCAACAGACGATCTCGAATTAAAAGTGACGAAATTTTTAAACGTATATGAGAATGCCGACATTATTCATCGTTTAACCTGGCTTGGACTATTTGATGACAGAACAATAGATTTAAAGGAGGCCACAAAGCTCGAAGTACTATTGGACAGAATGTTAAAGCGCATGGCATACGAACCTCATGAAAGTGATATGATCATTTTACATATTGAAGTGATTGCTGAATTCGAGAACGGTAGAAAGGAAAAGAGATTAGCAACCATGGTGAATAAGGGAATTCCATATGGAGATTCAGCTATGTCGAGAGCAGTTGCATTGCCTGCTGCAATTGCTGCCAAACTTATTCTGGAAGGAAAAATCAAAGGAACAGGTTTGCGAATGCCACCAAACTTGCCAGAATTGTATAAACCTGTTTTAGAAGAATTAGAAACGTTTGGATTTGTATTTAAACGACAGAATATTCTTATTCCCTAATACAATGATATTAGAATTGCAAAATCAAAGTTTCAGGAAATAGATCAGCATAAGTAGATAATAAATTATTCCTCTTTTTGATATTCGAAAATAAATGCAATATTTGTACGCATATATTTATTAACAAATTTGTAGAATATCGTCTTAGACATGAATGAAATGAAAACGATAACAATTATTGGAGCCGGAATGATGGTAAAACCAATGGTTGATTACTTCATCGAGAAAGAAAACTATAGAATAAATTTATTGGATCGCTTTGTTGACAAGGCAATCGGAATAAAAGCAAACAGACCAGAATGTGAAGCAATTGAGTGGCTAAACAACGATACCGACCTACTTGATAGTGTGATTGAAAGGTCTGATATTGTTATCAGCATGGTTCCTAAGCCAGTACATATTGTAATTGCAACATCTTGCCTGAAATACAAAAAAAGTATGGTAACTGCTTCCTATGAAGTTCCTGCATTAATGGATTTGAAAAGTGAAGTAGATAAACAAGGAATTCTAATATTAAGTGAATTAGGTGAGGTTCCCGGAATCGATCATTTTGGAACACAAATGCTTCTTGAGCAGATCAAAGAAGAAAATGGTCGGGTTTTAAGTATAAATTCATATGGCAGTGGAATCCCCTCTTTTGAATCTAATAATAATCCGATGGGTTATAAATTTAGTTGGGATCCTCTAACAGTTTTTGTTGCCGCACAAACTCCGGCTGCCTATTTTAAGGACGGAAAAAAGATATTTGTTCCCGGAGATAAACTCTTTGAGAATTTTTGGTATGTCGATATTGAAGATCTGGGTATTTTTGAAACCTATGCCAATAAGGATGTAGAGAAGTACATTGAACCTTTTGGATTAGATAAAAACATCTCTTTTTACAGAGGTCTTTTGAGATACTCAGGTTATTGCAACAATATGCGATATATGGAAGAATTAGGCCTGTTTAAAAGTGATCAGAAAAATGATTATAGCAATACAACTTTTCTTCAGTTTACATGTGCTTTAGTGAATGCCTCATCTGATGAAAATATTGAAAAGAAAGTTGCTGAATATCTGAATTTGGATATTAACTCAGATTTTATCCATCGGATGAAATGGCTTGGACTTTTTGATGATGTGCAGATTCCTTTGGAAACAGGTAGCAATCTGAATGTCCTTTTGAATAGGATGCTTCAAAGAATGTCATACGCCAAAGGAGAAAAGGATATGATTATTCTACATATTGAAATCATTGCGGAATTTGAAGGTGGAGTAAAAGAAAAACGGATTGCAACTATGGTTGCAAAAGGTATTCCTTACGGAGATACAGCCATGTCGAGAGTCGTTGCATTGCCAACAGCTATTGCATCAAGATTGATAGTAGATGGGAAAATAAAAGCAAAAGGCTTACGTATGCCACCAAATATGCCAGAACTTTTTAAGCCAGCTTTAGCAGAATTAAAAGAACATGGATTGGAGTTTACGACTAAGCGTATCATTTTATAAAGATTACAATAATCTTTTCTGTATTACGTTTGATCTAATAAACAAATAATGAAACACCTCTTTGCAATTACTCTGTTATTCTCGTTTATTGTTCTTACTGCTCAGAATAAAAAGTCATCTAAAATTCCGAAAGAAATAGAGGAATTTGTTTTGATCAATTCAGGCATTGTTTATCTGGATACAAACGAGCTCACTGTTAATCGTTTTTACATTCGTAAAACAGAGGTGACTAATGGAGAATACAAGGAGTTTTTAGCAGATTTGAACACTCAAGGCAATGCTACAGAATTTGAGCTCGCATATCCAGACAGTAGTAAATGGCTTAATTCAGAGATTTTTAATCCACCCTTGGCAGATTATTATTTCAGACATCCAAATTATAATTCATTTCCTGTAGTTAATATCTCTTATGAGGCTGCTCTGTTGTTTTGTAAATGGCTTGAAGAGAAACTAAATACAGATGAGAAGCAGAAGTTTATGGTTCATGTACGTTTACCTCTCAAAGCGGAATGGGTAATGGCAGCCAGAGCTGGACGTCAACACAGTGAATATGCATGGTCTGGTCCATATTTGAGAAATAAAGAAGGAAAGTTTCAATGTAATTTCAAGAGACTAAGCAATGAGCGTATTCATTATAATTATGAAAGCAAATCATTCGAAATTAAGGAATCTTATGAAGATGTTTTTACATCAATTGCAGAAACAAAAAGCTATTGGCCTAATGATTATGGTTTGTACAATATGTGTGGTAATGTAGCTGAAATGTTATGGGATAAAGGGGAGGCCATTGGTGGTTCCTGGAATTCCCCGGGTTATGATGTTAGAGTTACCAGCATAATGAATTATGAAGGACCAAGTCCTTATATTGGTTTCCGACCAGTAATTTCGATAGTGGAAGATTTTAAATGATTTTTCCATTCCTTTTTTTCTACGATATTTGTTCGATTGCATAATCGAATACATGTCAAACTATTATATGTAATATGAGAAAAAAAATTTTAATTTGGACTGGTTCTGTCCTTATGCTTGCATTTATCATTTGGATAGCTATACCCAAAAATAAAGTAATTGATCAGGTATTTACTTCTCCAGTAAGAGGCGATTTTCTTGTATCAGTGGTGGTAACGGGCGAGTTAGAAGCAAAAAGTGCAGAAGAAATAAATGGCCCAACGGGTTTGCGTACCATTGGACTTTGGAGTGAAATAAAAATTCTGGACATGGTTGCTGAAGGTACACTAGTTGATTCAGGTGATTTTGTAGCCAGTCTTGATAAAACTGAAATAAGCAGTAAAATTAAAGATCTTGAGTCAGAAATCGAAAAGCTGCAAACACAATTAACGAAAACAAGACTCGATACAACCCTTGATTTGCGTAATGCACGCGATGAGTTGGTCAATCTTAGATATTCATATGAGGAGCAACAAATTAATTTAGACCAATCGAAGTATGAAGCTCCGGCTACACAGCGTCAGGCGCAAATTGAATTGGAAAAGAGAGAAAGAACCTACAAACAAACCGTAAATAACTATAAACTAAAAACGAAGCAAGCAGAAGCCTCCATGCAAGATGTGGAAGTTAGTTTGACTCAATCCAATCGAAAACGCAATCAAATGATTGAAATTCTGGCAATGTATACTGTTTATGCACCAAAGTCAGGTATGATCATTTATAAACGTAGTTGGCGGGGTAGAAAACTGGGGATAGGTTCTACTATTAGTCCATGGAATAATGTGGTAGCCAGACTTCCGAATTTGCAAGAAATGGTGTCTAAAACTTATGTCAGTGAGATAGATGTTCGGAAATTGAATTTAGGTCAGGATGTTGAAATTGGTGTGGATGCATTTCCTGAAAAGAAATTTACAGGCATGGTTAGTGAAATTGCCAATATTGGTGAGCAATTGAATAATTCAGATGCAAAAGTGTTTGAAGTTGTTGTTTTGGTAAATGAATTTGATTCCATATTACGTCCATCCATGACTACTAAAAATACAATCATTACTTCATCTATTCCAGATAAGTTATTTGTTCCACTGGAATGTGTTCATACAGAAGATAGTTTGACTTTTGCCTATTTGCAAAAAGGAAACCGCGTGTTTAAGCAGGAGATAATGACAGGAGAAAGCAATGATAATGAAATTATTGTTCATTTTGGATTGGATGAAAAAGACAAACTGTTGATGAATATTCCTGAGGATCATGAAAATCTAAAAATACTGAGTTTAGAGGTTAGTGAAGAAGAATTGAAAGTTTTGGAAGAGGAAAAGGCCAAGCGAATGGAGGAAAGTAGAAAAAAAGCAGATGAAGTGGCCAAAAAGATGAATGAAAAGGGAAAGAGGAATAAAGCGATTCCATCAAATGGTTCTACAATTTTTATTATGCAATAAATGTCTGTTTTGAAAGAACCCATATGGAAAAGACAGTTGCCTAATTTGGGGATCGCTCTCAATGCACTAATTGCAAATAGGTTCCGATCAATGCTTACTGCATTGGGAATTATTTTTGGTGTTGCTGCAGTGATTGCCATGATGGCAATAGGCAAAGGAACCAAACAAGAAATACTCGACCAAATGAAACAGGTTGGCGTGAATAATATTGTTGTTCTACCTATTCTTGAGGATGATGATGATTTTTCAGTGGATGACGAATCAGCTAATCAAAAGGAGGCAGCAGAGTCATCTTTTTCTCCCGGATTAACCATGGCAGATGCACTTGCTATTCAATCAGTTGTGCCATCTGTTAAGGCGGTTAATCCTGAAATAAATTTCGAAACAACATTGGTTAAAGACGGTATTGTTAAAGCTGCAACACTAAGCGGTATAAGCCCTTCATTTTTTGAAATTTTCAATCAAAAAATTTATAAAGGGAAAATTTTTACAACCGATCACATTGAGCATTCCAAAGCGGTTTGTATCATTAGTTATGATATTGAATCTCGCTTTTTCACCCATGAAGAGGCCATCGGAAAATATATAAAATGCGATCAAATTTGGTATCAGGTAGTGGGTGTGTTGCAACCTGATCAAGAGGTATCCAAAAGCAATATTGAAATGGGAATAAGCAACAACCGAAATACGGTTTATGTGCCTATTCAAACGCTTTTATTGCGTTATAAAAACCGTTCCCTGATAAATGCCAGAATTATTGCTGAAAGTCAGGATGCTGAGGAAGGTGATGAAAAGAAGAATTGGAATCAGTTAGATAAAATTGTAGTTCAGGTTCACAGTACCGAGCAGCTTCGATCAACATCTGAAATAATTCACCGATTGCTAATGCGCAGGCATGCAGATGTAGAGGATTTTGAGGTGAATATCCCACAATTGTTGCTGAAGCAACAAGAGCGCACCAAAGATGTTTTCAGCATTGTACTGATAGCCATTGCCAGTATATCTTTACTGGTTGGCGGAATCGGCATTATGAATATTATGCTGGCTTCGGTCATGGAGCGAACCAATGAAATAGGAATCAGGCGGGCAATGGGAGCGACCCAAAAAGATATCTCCATACAGTTTATTTCAGAAGCTACGCTTATTAGTATTTCAGGAGGAATTCTGGGCATTTTGCTTGGTTTTACCTTGTCTTATTTCTTGTCGCATCTTTCCTTGTTCATTCCAGATTTTAAAGATATTCCTGCTGAAAATTCTATTTTATCAGTTGTTATTTCATTTACAGTTTCAGTAAGTGTGGGAATATTGTTTGGATACATTCCTGCCAAAAGAGCTGCTGAAAAGGATCCGGTAACTTCCTTACGTCACGAATAAGTATAATTTTTATGTTTAGATATTTTCGTTTTATAATCGTTTTCCTTCTTTTAAGCATATGGTTTATTCCGGCTAATGCTCAACCCGAGCAAAAACAATATAGTTTGGAAAAAGTAATACAGCGTGCACAATTGCATTCGCCAGATGCTTTATTGGCCAAGCACCGATTTAGAAACAGCTATTGGCAGTATCGGACATTTAAGGCTACTAATTTGCCTCGTTTGAGTTTGGATGCCACCTTGCCCGATTTCAATCGTTCCATAGCCAACATTACACAACCTGATGGAAGTGTATCATTCCGTTCACAGTTTCAAGCAAATTCTTCTGCCTACCTTTCCTTGGCTCAAAACATTGGCCTTACAGGTGGTCAGGTTTTTATGAATTCTGGATTGCAAAGGATTGATCTGCTAGGTGGATCCAAGTCAACTTCCTATCTGGCAAGTCCACTATATATTGGCATTAGCCAGCCAATTTGGGGTTTTAATGCGTATAAATGGAGTAAGCGAATTGAACCTATTAAATATCAGGAAGCAAAAAGCGTGTATTTGGAAGATATGGAGCGACTTTCTATTCGGGCTACTGCTTTGTTTTTCGATTTATTGCTGGCACAAATTAGTTATGAAATTGCCAGTAATAATCAAGCGAATAACGATACCATTTATAAAATTACCAAAGGCCGATATAACTTAGGTAAAATTGCTGAAAACGAATTATTACAAATGGAATTGAGATTACTGAACTCCAACAATGAATTGGAACAATCGAAATTGCAGGTCGAAATAACCACTTTTGCATTAAAATCTTTTTTGGGTATCAAGAACGATGAACGGTTTAAGTTAATTCCACCGATTGATTGTAAACGTTTTACAGTAGATTACAAATTAGCTTTGTCAGAAGCACTTGAAAATCGTTCTGAAGCCATTTCCTTTGATCGCAGAGTGTATGAAGCGCAAAGTGAATTAGAGAAAGTTAAAGCGGATAACAGGTTGAGTGTAGATGTATATGCAGTATATGGTTTAACCCAAAGTGGACCTGATATTGAGACGACCTATCGGAATCCAGAGGATCAACAAAAACTAATGGTTGGCCTTCAACTTCCTATTCTGGATTGGGGATTAGCCAAAGGCAGATCCAAGATGGCAGAGTCAAATATGGAGCTTATTCAAACCCGGGTCGATCAGGATAGAATTGATTTTGAAAAGGAGTTGTACCTGAAAGTCATGCAGTTTAATATGCAAATGACACAATTATTGATTGCTTCAAAGGCTGATACAATAGGTCAAAAACGTTTTAAGGTGAGTAAGCACAGATACCTCATTGGAAAAATTGATATTACCGATTTGAATCTGGCACAAGAAGAGAAAGATATGGCTAGAAAAAACTACATCAGTACCCTGCGTTTATATTGGGATAGCTATTTTGAAATCCGAAGACTTACCTTGTTTGATTTTCTTAAAAATGAAAGAATTGACGTTGATTACAGCTTATTGTATTAATTATTTCCCCATTTTTAGTAAACTATTTCCCACCTCTTTGCAAGATTGAAATATGTATAGGGTAATAGAACAACTGCAATTCCAGCAATCGTGTATTGTACTGCATAGTATAAAGCATCCAGTGAAGCAACATATATTAATAATGCATAAAAATCATCATTAACATGATGGTATAAATAATAGGAAAGCCCAGAAATAGTTCCAATAAGTGCTGTGCCAATTACTATTGCCCTATATCCACCTTTTTTCTCATCTTTTTGCGTATGGCTTTTTAATTTTATAAATCGAATATCCTTGAATAATAGGGCATCATCATATAAGAAAATTGTCGAATCGTTAAAACTGTGAATTATTCCTTTCGATTGTTGATTGTTCTTTAAATGAATAACCACTTCATCTCCTCGTTCTAATATTTCCTGTTGGTTATTTTTGATGTGTTTTAGAACCAGATATTGCTTTTCAAGGCTATCATTCTCTGCCTTAAGAACGTATGAGGAAACAAATGTAAAGAGTATAAATAGTGAGAGTTTGAAGAGCTTCATCTTAATATCGATTGATTTTTAGTGAATTCATTTATTCAAAGATATGAATTTTCTGAGTTTCAATTAGGTAATTCTGATTACCATATATCTAATTCTTCAATTTAATGCATTGGATTTAAAAATAACTTTCAAAAAATATTGAAAGTTCAATAATACGTTTTATATTTGTACTATGAAATTAGATGAAGCACAAAATAAATTCATACAATCCTGGGGTAGTTTAGGTTCGAAATGGGGCATCAATAAAACTATGGCACAAATTCATGGCTTGTTTTTAATTACGAAAGAATCTCTGAGTACTGAAGATATTATGGAAAGACTTCAAATTTCACGTGGTAATGTCAATATGAATGTGCGCACTCTAATGGATTGGGGAATGATTTATAAGGAAAATAAAATTGGCGAAAGGAGAGAATATTTTATTGGGGAAAAAGACATGTGGTTAATCTTAAGAAGGGTTATGAAGGTTCGAAAAGAAAAAGAACTGGATCCTGTTTTACGAATACTGGCTGAATTAAAAAATATAGATGAGAAGCCTGAATCACCTGAAATTATGGAGTTTAATGAGCGATTAAAATCAATTGAAAAGTTTGCTTTAGAAGCTGACAGTACTTTGGAAAAGTTGATCAAAGTAGATGAGAATTGGTTTTGGAGCAATTTTGCCAGAATGATGAGATAAATTTTTTTAAACAAAACTTTCATAAAATATTGAAAGAAAAATAACTTTAAAGAAATGAACAAAAAATTAAATATAGCCGTAACAGGTGCTTTTGGGTATTCAGGAAAATACATTACCAAAAGACTATTAAGTCTTGGGTATCATGTGCGAACACTTACAAATTCAAAGAATAAACCAAATCCTTTTGGAGAGCAGATAGATGTTTATCCACTCAATTTTCATAATGAGTCAGCATTAAGGCATTCACTTAGTTCAGTAGATGTTTTGATTAACACCTATTGGGTTCGTTTTAATCACAAAAAATTTAATCATCACGATGCTGTTCAAAATACTAAGGTCTTGTTTAATACAGCAAAAGCTGCTGGAGTTAAGCGAATAATTCATGTGAGCATTACCAATCCATCCATAGCGTCTAATCTTGAATATTTCCATGGGAAAGCCGAATTAGAAGACTATCTGAAGAAAATGGAGATGGGTTATGCCATTATTCGTCCTGCAGTTATTTTTGGAAAGGAAGATATACTGATTAACAACATTGCTTGGATAATACGAAAACTTCCAGTATTTGGTGTTTTTGGAAAAGGTGATTACAAACTTCAACCCATATATGTGGATGATATGGCCGAGTTAATAGTGAATCAAATTACACAATCCCAAGATGTTACAATAAATGCTATTGGCCCTGAAACATTTACCTATAAAGAAATTGTTTCAAAAATCATGAAAATTATTGATGTCAAGAAGAAAATTATTCATGTTGATCCATTTATCGGATATTTGGTTGGCCGACTACTTAGTTTTTTTAAAAATGATGTGACCATAACCCGAGCTGAAATTAAGGGATTGATGAGTGACTTACTTTTTGTGAATGATAGTCCAATTGGGAAAACCAAGCTTAGCGAATGGGCTATGGAAAATAAGAATGGACTGGGCAATGAGTATGCAAATGAATTGTCTCGCAGGTAATAGGAAAATACTTACTAAGCAAAAGCAATTTTGACAAAAGCAATTAATGCTAGAGGGCTTGAATAATTAACATGATTTCTGTCGTGTTTTTGTATATTTACATATGAAAAATCTGTACGATTTGGATTAAACTATTCAAAAACTTTAGAATCTAATCTATATGAGAAAGGCCTTATTTCTACTTGTTGCTATTTTCTTCTTTTTTCTTTCATATGCGCAAAAATATGAATGGTCCAAAGGACTTGGTGGAACCAGAAATGATAGAGGTCATTCAATTGCTGTAGATGATTCAGGTAATGTTTACACTACTGGTGTTTTTTATAGTACAGCAGATTTTGATCCCGGAACTGGAGTTGCGAATTTGATTTCAGCAGGGCAATATGATATTTTTATCAGTAAACTTAATTCATCAGGAAATTTTCTATGGGCGAAAAGAATTGGAGGTAGCGGCTATGAATGGACATACTCTCTTGCAGTAGATGATTCGGGTAATGTGTTCATAACAGGTGAATTTGAAAGAACCGTGGATTTTGATCCTGGTGTAGGTACGTATAATGTAACAGTTGTTGCATACCGGGATATTTTTATTCTCAAATTAAATACGCAGGGAGATTTTTGTTGGGTTAAAACATGTGGATCGCATCGAGTTGAAGGTCCCTATGCAATAAACCTTGATAATTCTGGAAATATATATTCGACTGGTACATTTCGTGATTCACTTGATCTTGATCCGGGAAGTGGTACTCATTATCTTAAGGCAGTTAAATATGCCGACATTTATTTACAGAAACTTAATCCATCAGGAGATTTTAAATGGGCAGTAGGAGTTGGAGGAGATGGAAATGATCATTGTCACTCCCTAGATATTGATGATGCAGAAAATGTATATGCAACAGGCTATTTCCCCTATACAGTAGATTTTGATCCTGGAGTCGGTACTGCAAATTTAACAACAGCTGGCAATCTGGATATTTTTGTGTTAAAACTTGATTCATCAGGTAATTTCGAATGGGCAAAAAGAATGGGAGGGACAGGAAGAGATGTTGGCAATTCGATTCGAGTTGATCAGTCAGGAAATGTGTATACAACAGGTTATTTTGAAGGGACTGTTGATTTTGATCCAGGCCCTGGAGTCACTAATTTAACTTCACAATATGGTTATGAAGTATTTATTCAAAAACTGAATTCACTAGGAAACTTAGTTTGGGTAAAACAAATTAAAGGCACGGGCTATGAATCGGGTGCCTCTATAACAATTGATGATGCGGGGAATCTTTATATCACAGGTCAGTTCCCTGAAATTGCTGATTTTGACCCAGATACAGGAGTGGTCAATTTGAGTACAAATGGCGCTCAAGACATATTTGTTCAAAAACTTGATTCTTCTGGTAGCTTATTATGGGCAAAACAATTTGGCGGAATAGACTGGGATGAAGGTTTTTCTGTTGCAGTTGATCAAGCTGAAAATGTTTATTTTACAGGGATATTTGAAAAAACAGCGGACTTTGGACCCGGTCAGGGGAATACGCAAATAACATCATTTGGAAATGAAGATATTTTTGTATGCAAACTAAGTAAATGCAATGTGAGTAAATCATATTTAAAAGAAATTGTTTGTGAAAGCTATACTTCTCCAAGTGGGAAATTTATTTGGAAAAAAACAGGGTTCTATTCAGATATCATAGAGAATTACAAAGGTTGCGATAGTCTTATAACAATTGATTTAACGATTATTGGCATCTCCTCAACTTTGATTAATCCAGTGGTTTGTGGAGGATACACTTCTCCAAGCGGAAGTTTTTATTGGACAATGAGTGGTTCTTATTACGATACACTTCTAAATCATTTAGGGTGTGATAGTTTCATACATATAAATTTGGTTGTTCATACAAGCTCTGCAAGTACTCTATCCCTAAAAGCTTGTGATAGTTTTAATTCTCCTAGTGGTAATTATGTTTGGACAAAAAGCGGAGTTTATTACAACACTATTCTAAATTCAATGGGTTGCGATAGTTTTATAACATTTAATCTATCAATAAAAGCAAATACTTTTTCTCTTATTAATCCGGTTTCATGTACTCATTATACTTCACCAAGTGGTAAGTATACATGGACAAAAAGCGGATTTTATCAGGATACCATTCAGAATTTTGCTGCATGCGATAGTCTGATAACGATTAACTATACAAATAGCAGTAATTCGTCAACATTTAGTATAAATTCTTGTTTTAACTATTCATCTCCCAGTGGAAAATATTTGTGGACCACAAGTGGAATCTATCAGGATACAATTTTTAATGTAGCTGGTTGCGATAGCGCAATGACCATCAATTTGACTATCAATACAATTGATACATCCCTAACTCAAGTCGGTCAAAAATTAAAAGCGAATGAAACAGGGGCAGCTTTCCAATGGTTAGATTGCACGAATACGTTTTCTCAAATTAGTGGAGCAAATAGTCAGGAGTATAGTGCAAAGCTAAGTGGATATTATGCTGTAGAAATCAAAAAAAATGCTTGTGTTGATACATCAATGTGCTATTCAGTAATAGGCAGTGGAATAATCGAGCATAATGCTACTTCAGAGTGGTTGGTTTATCCTAATCCAACATCAGGAAAGATTACAATTACCTTCCGAAATACTATTGAAGAAGTTGATATGATTATAAGAAACTTGCTAGGGCAAAAAATCATGTCTAAAAAGTATAAGACGTGTAAAAAACTAAGCTTTGAAATTGAGGGTGCTTCAGGAATCTATTTTATTGAGATCAGGACAAATAAAGGTGATTCAAAAGTATTGAAAGTAATAAAAGAATAAATACTGCTTTTGACAAAAACACAATGAATAATTATTTCTACCATACAACACTAAGACAAGAATAGTTATGATAAAAAATTTACTTCTTTCAATTTTAATTCTGATTTTATTTTATAGTTGTACGAATCAAAATAATGCAGAGAACATTAGGCTGGAATTGAATCTGGACCAAGATTATAAACAGGTCCTTGTTTTTGAAACGAAAACAAATTCAAATAACATGGGCAGCATGGAAGAAATCAATGAAGTTGAATATACTTTGGATTCCATAACATCAGATGGGGTCTATTGTATCAAAGCTAAAATTAACCGAATTAAATATCAATCAACTCTATTTGGAGAGACAGAAAACTACGATTCTGATAATAATAAGTCTTTGGCTGAAATGACTGATTCTGAAAAAGAAATTCATGCTGAAGTTTCACCAATGTTGAATAATGAGTATCATTTCAGAATAAATAGCAAGGCTGAATTATTGGATGTTGCATCTTCCGATCAGGAATACATGGCAGATTATCTTACAAAAGATTTAACAAACTGTCCCGCTGTATTTCCCGATGAGGAAGTTTATGTGGGTTATCAATGGAGTAATGAAAAGAACAATCCAATATTGGAATCCCAGAAAATAAAATCTAACTATACCATTAGTTCAATTGATGACAAAGAAATTCATTTTGAAGTAATAACTGAAATTGAGGGTATTGGTGGTTTTGTAGATCAACATACTGCAGAAGGTATTTACGTAATTGATCGAAAGAGTAAACAATTTATCAGGGGCATACGGACTATGAAAATGCAATTTGGTGGTGGAACGGTTACGTATAAAATATATCAGAAATAAGGAACATCTGATAAACTCTATTTTTAGCACAAGACAAAACAAAAACATCAACTATGCAAACAAAAGCTCAAACTTCAAAAGAATATTTTAAAAGTTTAACCATTTTACACTTTGCACTTCTTATAGGACAGGTGCTTTTCGGGATCGTAACTTTCTACATAAACTCAACTAATCCTGTAGGTTTTGACTATGTGATTCAAAATGATATTTTTCTACTTGTTGCTCCAGTTTTATTTATTGGTGGAATTTTAAGCAGCACTCTTATAGCAAAGCATCAGTTAAAAATGAATAAGGCAAAAACTATATTAAAGGCAAAACTCGGAGGCTACATGTCAACTTTAATAATCAAGTTGGCAATATTAGAAGGAGTTTCATTGTGTATGCTGGTATTCTATTATATGACTGCAAACTTGCTTTTTCTTTTGCTTTCAGGACTTACAATCGTTTTGTTTATTATGAATAGACCTACCAAAGAGAAAGCTATAAATGATTTAGAACTTAATCAGAAAGAACGAGCATTAATCGAAGACCCAGAAGCAATTGTTGCTGAGATTAAAATTAATAATTGATTATGTTCCAATACTGCATAAAATATACGGTAATTGAGGGCAATAATAATTTTGGGATTGACAAAGAGTTAAATAAGGAAGTTGCTACAGACTTTATAATTAAAGGATTAATCATTTGTTATAAGCAAAGGACGATTATCCATTCTTTGCCATATTTTGTAAACTGCTTAAATCTGAAATAGTAATATTCTTTCCTTCCAGTTTAATTATTCCTTCCTTTTCAAATTCCTTTAAAAATTTAATAGCGCTTTCTGTTGATATAGAGGCAAAATCTGCCATATCCTGACGTGTTAAATAGTGGAAAATGTTTTCAGCTAGTAACTCTTTCGAAGACAAATAGAGTAGGGTAGTAGCCAGTTTTCCGCGCATTTGTTTATACGAAATGCTTGAAATAATATTAAGCAATTCCTTCTCATTTTTATAATTATTTGAAGTAATGCGCATTGCAAAATCATTGTTTTTGAAAAGTAACTGTTTTAAACCATCTTTATCAATCATGCAAATATCTGAATCCTTGATGGCAACAGATGAATAGGTATAAATTTCTTCTCCAAACACAGATGAAAAAGCCAGAAAATCGCCTGATCTTGCAATTCGAATATTAAGCTGTTTATTCAATCCGGTTTGCAGGTAAACTTTAACCAATCCCGATTGTACAAACATGACATAGGGCGCAAAAGCACCTTGTTTAAAAATGTTTTCACCTTTCAAATACCGAAGTTGTTTCTTTTTATGGGCAAGAAATTCTTGATCACTTTCCGAAAAAGTGTGCAATTGGTTCAACTCCTTTTTGATTGTCATAAATTACTCGAATGAAAATATGCCGATAAATAATTACTGCAAAGTTAAGATTTGATAGGCACTAATCTTTGTAAATACTTTTCTTTTAGCTTATTTATACACCGATATAGATAAAATGAAAAGATAGTCCTTGCTTATCTTTTCTTAGGGGTCAATTTCAAAAACTGAAATTTGATAGTTTTTAAGCTATTATTAAACAGTCAAATCTCCCACGAAGTGATGTGCTACAAATTAGTACAGCATATTAAGTCGGTTTAGTTTTGCAGTGCAATAAATCAATAGTTTATGGTTAAAGTAGCAATACCTATTAATGAGAACTTTATGTGTGCTGATTTTGGCGCATGTACAACTTTTGTGATATATGATATTGATCAAAAAATTATCAAAAGCAGGCATGTGGAAGCACCGATTGCATCAAATAACATCATATTATTAAAGTGGATTGAAGACATGGGTATAACAGATTTGATTGTGCATCGCATCGACCAAACTATTTTACAAAAATTTTCCGATACTAAATTGAATCTTTTTATTGGTGTTTCATTGAATAGTCCTGAAAACCTGATTGATGATTATTTGCATGGGTGCATACAATCTGATGCACAAAGTATTCGTGAAAAACAATTTTAAGTAACTGAATTAAAAAAACAAGTATGTCGATTACATTTATACTCATAGCAGCAGCAGCTATTCTTTTTATAGCTTATATGATTTATAATTATAAGAAAATGCAAAATTTACCGAGTACTCCTGATAATGCTAAAATAAAAATTCTAAACAATAAGAACTTTAAATCGCATTCAAAATCAGGTATTGTATTGGTGGATTTCTGGGCGCCATGGTGTGCTCCATGTAAAATGATGGCACCCATACTGAATGATTTGGCCGGTACGGTTGATGATAATGTAACCATCGCTAAAGTTAATGTGGATGAGCAGCAGGATTTGTCTCGTAAATATAATATAAGGAGTATCCCAACTCTTCTGATGTTTAAAGATGGAAAAGTCATTAATAGTTTTACAGGTGTAAAAACGAAAAGCTTTTTATTGAAACAAGTGAAGGCTCAAATGAGCAATTAGATAATAATAATTTATGAATACAGAACAAATACAAATACGATACACAGTGCTGGCAGAGGATAGCTGTTGTTTGTCATGTGGAGGAGCAATAGACTATTCAAAAGCCAAAGCTGGCGAAATATGTGTGGATTTAGGAAGCGGCAGAGGAACTGATGTTTTGCGTTTAGCTGAAGAAGTTGGTGAAAGTGGTTTTGCTTATGGCATCGATGTATCTGAAGGTATGCTGAAGAAAGCAGAGAAAAATGCTAAAAAACTGGGTGTTTCAAATGTCAAGTTTGTTAAATCAGAATTGGAGGATATCAAATTGCCATCCAATACAGTCGATTTATTAATATCAAATTGTACCATTAATCATGCGGATGATAAGTTTAAAACATGGAGTGAAATTGAGCGTATTTTGAAAAATAGCGGACGGTTTGTTGTTAGCGATATATATTCAATCGGTGAAGTTCCTGAGTTATATAGAAATGATC
Source organism: Bacteroidota bacterium (assembly GCA_018698135.1). Taxonomy (NCBI): domain Bacteria; kingdom Pseudomonadati; phylum Bacteroidota; species Bacteroidota bacterium. Next base: position 3,822 of record JABINZ010000035.1, on the reverse strand, counting down.
CTGAGGCTGTTGCTGAATGCTGGGCAGGTTCTATTCCCAAGCAGGAATACATGGATACCTTAAAAAAAGTAGGATTTAAAGACATTGAAATAATTGAAGAGAGTCAGCCCTATGAAAAAGGGAAAATTCAAGTGGTAAGTTTTACCATAGCAGGGAAGAAAAAATGTTGTAATTAATTTTTAAACAAAAAAATAATGAAATCATTAGTCAAGAAAATAAAAAAGAATGGAAAGAAAGTAGCTCAGTGTTGCGCCAAAATATCAAAGAATGTAATGGGATGCCACGATTAAGTAGAATAAAATAGAAATGGAATTTTCAAAACATAATATATTTTCCAAAATAGCCGATTCCGATAACTATTATATCGTCAATCCTCTATCAGGTCAGGCTGATATATTAGAAGCAGATGAAGCTCAAAAATTTATTGAAAAAAAAATTACCCGAACTCAGGTTTATATTGATAAAGGCTATTTAGTTGATCCAAAGGAGGAAGAAAAGCTTTTTAAAAAGAAGTATCTTGACTTTATTGATGAAAGGGATAAAGATGAAGTACAACTATTTTTCACTCCTTGGTACACGTGTAATTTCGATTGTTCCTATTGTTTTCAGGATGAATATACAAACGCAAATGATAAAGTAAAAACCGAAGTTATTGATGCGTTTTATCAATATGTCGACAAACAATTTGTTGATAGAAAAAAATACATCACCCTTTTTGGTGGTGAGTCCTTATTAAACTCTCCATCTAAAAAGGAGGCCATCAAGCTGATTCTTGAAAAGGCCAGTGACCGAAAACTGGATATAGCCATTGTTACTAATGGCTACAATATTCCTGAATATATTGATCTGATGAAAAGATCGAGTATCAGGGAAGTGCAGGTAACCATGGATGGGACACAGAAAGTTCATGATTCTAGAAGGATATTAAAAGGAGGACAAGGGAGTTTTGATAAAATTGTTGAAGGAATTGATCTCTTACTTGAAAATCATATTCCTGTTAACTTGCGGATGATAGTCGATAAGGACAATATCAATAACTTACCAGAGCTTGCCAGATTTGCCAAGGAGAAAGGATGGACTAAAAGCCCATTATTTAAAACAGCGTTGGGAAGGAATTACGAATTGCATCATTGCCAGACCAATAACAGCAGGTTATTTTCTCGCATTGAAATGTATCAGGAGATTTATAAGCTTGTGAATAAATACCCTGAAATTTTAGAATTTCATAAACCTACATTTTCCATTTCAAAATTTATTTTCGAGAATGGGGAATTACCCAATCCTTTGTTTGATTCCTGTTCAGGAGGAAAAACTGAATGGGCCTTTGATTATTCAGGAAAAATATATTCATGCACGGCAACTGTTGGAAATCAGGGTGATGAACTAGGGACTTTTTATCCGAAAATTAAACTGAATGAGGATTTGATTTGTGAATGGGAAGAACGTGATGTTTTGTCAATAAAAGAATGTAATAATTGTCCTGTTCAGTTGGCCTGTGGTGGTGGTTGTGCTGCCATTGCAAAAAGCAAATCTGGCAAACTCCATTCACCCGATTGCAGACCAATACAAGGATTACTGGAATTAGGAATAGGAATATATAGTGAACACAATTAATAATTAAAATATCATGCAAGAAATAACTCAAAATGAATTTGAACAGGAAGTGTTAAAAGCAGGAAAAGTAGCCGTTGATTTCTACTCAACTGAATGCCCTCCATGTGAAGCACTTGCCCCGAAATTTGAAAATGTAGCTCAACTGTATGGAGAAGAAGTGAAATTTGTTAAAATATTCAGACAAGAAAACAGGGATCTGGCAGATCGACTTGAAATAAAAAGTTCACCAACTGTCATCTTTTATGACAACGGACAACTGGTTGGGGATAAATTAAGCGGTGGGATTAAACGTTCCGAACTCATTAATAATTTGAATGCATTACTTCCAGTAGAAAAAGTAGCTGCAATATCCAAGAATATTAAACCCACAGTCTCTCATTATGATACACTAATTTTAGGTGGAGGCCCAGGTGGCTTAACAGCTGGATTATATCTCTGTCAAGCCAGAGTTAATGCTGTTTTAGTGGATATTATGTTGCCAGGTGGGCAAATATCATCTACACATCAAATATCAAATTACCCGGGTTTTGTGGAACCTCAGCCTGGATTTATGCTTGCACATTATATGTCGGAACAAACTAAAATCTGTGGAACAAAATACAAAGTAGCAGTTGATGTTACCGATATCGACTTAGAAAACAAAACCATAGTGGTAGATGAATATGAAACAATACAAGCCAAGAAAATTATTTTGGCAACAGGCGCATCACCAAAGTATTTGAATATTCCTGGTGAAAGGGAATTAAAAGGCAATGGTATTTCCTATTGTGCAACTTGCGATGCCAAATACTATCACGGCAAAGAGGTTGTCATTATTGGAGGAGGAAATACAGCTATTGAAGAAGCGGATTTTATTGCCAAATTTGCGAGTAAAATAACGATCATTCATCAATTTGATCATTTTCAAGCCAATAAGGAAGCACAGGAAAAAATAGTAGCCAATCCGAAAATTAGTATTGTTTGGGAAACTGAGCCAAGAGGTTTTGAAAAGGATGGAGACAGTATTAAAGTGCTAACAGAAAACCTGAAATCTGGTAAAAAAGAAACATTAGTGGCAGATGGTGTTTTTGTATTTGTAGGAATGAATCCCAATACCGATTTATTCAAATCTCAACTTGAAACGGATGAATGGGGCTATGTCAAAGCCAATGAAGACATGAAAACCAATTTGGATGGTGTTTATGTTGTTGGTGATTTACGAAGCAAAAAGTACAGACAAATTACAACTGCTGTTGCTGATGGTACAATAGCCGCAATTTCGGTAACCAAAGAATTGGATTCATTTTAGTAGTTTTTAGTGATACATATTGAAATGAGCAATCCATCTATGAATTCATAGGTGGATTTTTTTTGAGTTGAAACTATTTAGTAGTTGTGTCAAGTTTAAGCGAAGCAGTTCTTGCCAGCCTGTGCTGATACCTTTAAGTGAAGGCAGGGAAGCAGTAATGATATTAAAAGTCTCCTGACTTTTTATTGCTTTGCTTTCACATATTTACAAAATTGTTGTTTCAAGAGTTAAGCGAAGCGACTCTTGGAACTTTTAATGAGGCAAAAGTCTCCTGACTTTTAATACTTAGGTACCACAATATTACTAAATTCGAGTAATGAGTACAGCTTATAAATTTTCTAATCCAGATGGTATTTATTTTGTTACATTCACGACTGTTGAATGGGTAGATGTATTTACCAGATTATCAAATATTGAGATTGTATTAGATAGCTTAAGATTTTGTCAGAAAGATAAAGGTCTTTTGATACATGCTTGGTGCATCATGTCAAATCATATGCATTTAATAATTTCCAGAAATGCAAAAGATGAACTGGCTGGAATTGTAAGAGATTTTAAAAAATTTACTTCTTCTATGATTATTAAAGCAATACAGGAAAAACCTGAAAGCAGGCGAAATTGGATGCTTTGGATATTCAAATCTGCTGGACAGAAAAATCCAAATAATAAAAACTTTCAAGTTTGGCAACAGGATAATCATCCTGAAGAATTAATAAGTAATAAATTTATTGACCAAAAGCTGGATTATATTCACAATAATATTTTGGAAACAGGAATAGTGGAAAATGCCGAAGACTATTTATACAGCAGTGCAAGGGATTATGCAGGTTTGAGGGGATTGTTGGATATCGAATTTTTAACTTGAATAGTGTTAGAAAGACATAAGTGTTTCATTTTCATTGCTTCTAGCAAGTCGCCCT